>JAPPPC010000867.1 GCA_028817685.1 Rhodospirillaceae bacterium | reverse complement strand
AATCGAAACCGTCACCATTGACGTCGGCGGTCGAGACCGCCACACCGGCATTGTCGCCACCGGCTTCGCCGGTTACGCGGAATCCACCCGTGCCGCTCACGACGGTACCGATATTGGCGGTCACCAGTCCCGAGGTCGCGCCGAATACGACATCGACATTGCCTTCGGCGGTGCCACCCGTGTGTCCGCCGATCACCAGGTCGTCGATACCGTCGCCGTTGATATCGCCGGCGGCTTGATCAATTTGAACAACTCTGGCGATTTCTTCCTCACCAACAACAATGCGGTCATCAATAACGGCAACCTTGCCATCGGCGGCGGAACGCTCAGCATTTCCGGAGACAGCGTCTTCACCCAGAACGTCGATCTCGCGCTTGCGACGGCGGGAGCGCACATCTTCGTTGGCGATGACAGCGTGGTCGGCAAGGGGACGCTCAACGGCACCGGTACGCTGACAGTCGGCGCCAATACGACCCTCTCGTTGGAAGAGGGCGGCTTGCTCGACGTCGCCACGGATGCCTTCGGCGTCGTTGAAAGCAACAACAACACCTTCAACGTCGACAGCACGTTGATAATAAATAGCGGCGCGACCTTCAATTTGGCCGGCGCGAACTCGCTGCTCGGTACCGGGGTGTTCGACGTCCGCCGGGACACGATCCTCGATGGCGAGACCATCGGCGCCACCTTCAATCAGACCTCCGGCACGGCGACACTGTCGGGCGCCAATACGACAGTGGACGGAACTTTGACGGCGTCCGGCACGGGCGTAATCAGTTCCGATTTCTCCGGGACCACACTCGGCGGCGCGGGCGTCCTGGACATCCAAAACTCAGGCACATTCGCGGGCGACGATATTACGATCGCCACAATCAACGTGTCGGGGGATCTCGAACTGCGCGACGATATGCAAGTGACAAGTTCGCGCGTCGATATCGCTGCAGGCGGCACCATCAGTAACTTCACCGGCGGCGATGGCGGCCCGACATTCAATCTTGGCACGGGGACGCTATCGAACGCGGGCACATTGGATGTCGACGCCTTTGGCCAAATCAGGCTCGGCACCGGCACGCATATCAACCAGGCGAGCGGTTTGATCGACGGCGGCACCAACCGCACGGTCAGTATTTTTAGCGGTACCGTCACCAACCTCGGCACGCTTGCACTTGGCGATGGCATTTTGAATATCGCCAGCGACGGGATCCTAAATCAGGACGTGGATATAACGTTCGTTTCAGGCGCCAATATAAATCTCGGGAACAATGTTGAAGCGGGCACACTCGGTGGCGCGGGTACCGTTACCTTGGATACCGGCGCAACGATCACGTTCGACGGCGGTGCCGTGCTGGATGTGGACACGGTCAGCAGCGGCCTGATCACCGCGGCCACGGATACCATCACCGTGAACAGCACGCTGACCCTCGAAGCGGCCGGCGACATTACCCTCTCAGACAATGTTCTGGCCGGCACGGGCGTCTATTTCAGTAATGACAGCCTGGACTTCTCGAACGGCACGATCGCGACCGGTGCGACCTACATCCAGAATACCGGCACCTTCCAGACCGGCGCCTCCGGCATGGTCAACAACGGATTGATCGAGTTCGCCGCCGGATTCGGCGGCGCGACGATTGGCAGTGCGCCCGGTATCTCCGGCACGGGTACGGTCGACAATTTGGGCACCCTGACGCTTGGCGACTCCATCATAAATCAGACCAAGTTCGTCAACCAAGGCCAGCTCATCGCGAACGGCACGGGCAGCAGCATTGGCGCGCCGACCGCCACCAACCTTGCGGGCGGCACCATTACGGTCGACGGAGTCAATGACGAGCTGACCTTCAGCCTATCCGGCGGCACGCTGAACAACAGCGGCGTCATCAATGTCGCCAATAGCGGCTTCTTCCAGGTCGCCAACGGCGTTCTGGACAACAACGCCGATATCAATGTGGGTATTGGCTCGACCTTCCAGACATCGGCAGCCGGTGTCGGGCTGCAGAATGATGGCAATTTCATCACCGATAGCCTTTTGACTTTCAATTTCGATGGCGGGGTCAGCACGAATGCCGGGACATTGGTGCTCAACAACACCTCTACGTTCGATTTCCGGGTTTCGGGCGGCAAGCTCGAGAATAGCGGTCGGATCGACATCAACAATGGCGGCGAAGGCTTGAACGTCAATGCGACCGGCGGGGACGGCACGTTGCACAACCTTGCGGCGGGCACGATCACGGTGGATTCGTCCGGCACGATCTCGACCGGGGCCGGCGCGGTGTTCCAGGATGACGGCACGACCATCTTCGGCGGTTCGCCCGGCTCCCTAACGATCAACGGCGATTACGCCCGTGGTGGCAGCAGTTTCTTGGAAATGGAGCTTGGCGGCTTGGCGGCGGGCGTGCATGACGGGTTCGACCAACTGACGGTCAACGGCACCATGTCCGCCGGCGGCACGATGCAGGTCACCGAGTTCGGCGACTTCGAGGTTTCCGTCGGCGACAGCTTCGCGGTCGTCCAGGCCGACGCGATCGAGGACAGTTTCCACGTCATCGACGGGCTGGATGTCGGCGGCGGCGTGGTACTGGACGCGGTGCAGGACGTCGATTCGATCACCTTGGTCGGCAAGGCGGTCACGCATCAGGGCGACGGCGGGGCCGACCTGATGCATGGCGGCGGCGGTGACGATGTGTTCACCGTTTCCGATACCGGCTTCGGCCGTCTCGATGGCGGCGGCGGTACCGACCTGGTGACCTTCGACGGGGCCGGACAGAGTTTCGACCTGACCCAGCTGCGCGGTGACCAGTTGAGCAGCATCGAGCATATCGACTTCGGCGGGTTCGGCGACAATGTGCTGACTCTGGACGCGGACATCGCCTTTGCGGCGGCCGGCGAGACCAACAGTCTGACGGGGGCCGCGCACAGCCTGCTGATCGACGGCGATTCCGGCGACACGCTGAACGCGCTCGGCGAGTGGAGCAACACCGGGACCGTGACGATCGGCGGCGAAGGCTATACGGTGTATCAAAGCACCAACAACGATGCCCAGATCTTCGTCGATGACGATATCGCCGTTACCGCAGCCTGACCAAACGCACCGTAAGCGGGTCCGCCCGCAATGAGTTTGAACACGATCGGCCCGCTTGCCGCGCAAGGTGAGCTACAGGCGCCCTTCGACGCGGCCGTCATCATCCCGACCGGGCTGCGCGAAAGCCTGATGCGGGCCGTCCGCTCCGTCTTCGCCCAGGAATGGCCGGGCCGGATTCAGATTCTCATCGGCGTCGACGTCGCCCAGGGCGACCGCGACATCTTGCGGCAACTTGGCGCGGAATGTCCCGACCGGATGGCGCTGACGATCTTCGATCCCGGCTATTCGACGGCCCAGGTGCATGGCGGGATCTATCACAACGCCTATAGCGGGTCGCTGCGCAGCGTGCTGAGCTATGCCGCCAACAGCCGCTATCTCGCCTATCTCGACGATGACAATTGGTGGGCACCGCACCACCTGACCGACCTGATCCCGACCATCGACGGCTTCGACTGGGCCTACAGCTTCCGCTGGTTCGTCGATCCGGGCACGCAGGAACCGATCTGCCCGGATGATTTCGAGTCGGTTGGCCCCGGACGCGGAATCTACAACGACAAGCTTGGCGGCTTTGTCGACGCCAACTGCCTGATGATCGACAAGACGCGCTGCCACTTCGTTCTGCCGCAATGGTCGATTCCCTTGCTGCCCGACGGCAGCGGAGAAGACCGCAATGTCTTCAATGCGTTGAAGCAGAACCATTCGGTCGCCTGGACGCGACGACCGAGCGTCTACTACGTGATCAATCCGGATTCCGGCACGCAGCCGATTCGCGACAAGATCCTGGCGGAACGCGGACACCGGTTGACGGCGCCTCAACGCAGCAAGTCGGCCCCCTACGCGCACAAGAACGAAAGCATCAACGAGTACCTCCTCTCCAATCTGACGCGAAAGCTGCATCTGGGCGCCGGCACCAATGTCCTGCCCGGCTGGCTCAATACGGATATCGCGCCGCAATCGAAGGACGTCATCGCGCTAGACCTGACGAAACCCCTGCCCTTCGAGGCGGAGACCTTCGACTATGTCGCCAGCGAGCATTTCATCGAGCATATGCCGCTCGCCGAGGGGGTCCGGCACCTTGGCGAATGTTTCCGGGTGCTGAAGAAGGGCGGCAAGCTGCGTATAGCCACGCCGGATATCACCCGTCTGCTGGCACTCTATTCGAACGAGCCATCCGACCTGCAAAAAGGCTATGTCGATTGGGTCACCCGGACCTTCATCCCCGGTGTCAGCGGCTATAACCCGACTGTCATCCTGAACAACATGTTCTACAATTGGGGGCACCGGTTCATCTACGATCAGAACCTGTTGGCGCTGGTCCTGACGCGTGCCGGTTTTACCGATCTGGCCGCCCGCCCCGTCGGCGAGAGCCCGGACCCGAACCTGGCGAATATCGAAAATCACGGCCATCAGGTCGGGGCACCGGAATTCAATGCCTACGAAACCATGGCGATTGAGGGCCGCAAGCCATAATCGGGAAGCGCGCGTTTATTTATCGGTAACCATATCTGTGGTAGCGTGATCTCCTTGCTCTGGCTGGCGTGGGGAGCGTCGATACGATGGCGGCGACAGCGAAATTTCGCGAAGAAGTCGATAAACCGGGAATCGGAGAACGGGTCAGCGATTTTGGACGCGGCCTGAAAGGCCGGTTTTCGACCGGCGGACCAAAGGGCCCGTGGTGGAAATTGCGGATCTCGACAATCATCGCCTTGTCGGTCCTGGTCCTGGGCATCGCCGGGCGCGTCTACGATCTGGAGATGGTCGAGCTGGTACGCGTCAAAACCTTCGACCTGTACCAACGCATCGAACCGCGGCAACGCCAACTGACCGAAGACGGCATCAACATTCTGCCGGTCGGCATCGTCGATCTCGACGAAAAGAGCCTGCATGAGATCGGACAATGGCCCTGGCCCCGGACCGTCATCGCCGATCTGCTGAACAGCCTCGCCGACGGCGGCGCGGCGGGGGTGGCCTTCGATATCGTGTTCCCGGAATACGACCGGACGTCGCCGGACCAGATAGCCGATTCCATCCGCGGTGCGGACGAGACAACGGTGGCGAAACTCAAAGCCCTGCCTCGCAGCGAGGACGTGCTGGCGCAAGCCATGAAGCGAATCCGGACGGTCGTTGGCCAGGTCGGACTCAACACACCGCTGCCGGATGGCAAGGCCCCCCCATCCAACAAGTCGTCGATCCGCGGCGTCAAAAGCAAGGTCGCGCTCAAGGGGGTAAAGGGTTCCACGGGATACCCCTACCCCTTCATCAACAGCTACACCGCCTTCATGGGGAACGTGCCGGAGTTGGAGAAGGCCGCGGCCGGGCACGGAATCTTCTCCGTGTCCGAAGAGCATGACGGCATCGTTCGCCGGGTTCCCCTGATCTCACGTGTGGACAAGGAGGTGCGCCCGGCGCTGACCGTGGAACTGTTGCGGGCCGCCTTGGGCAGCCGGAACATCCTGGTCGAGCGGGATGCGGCCGGTGTTTCCGCGATCCTGCTGCAGGTTCCGGGCGAGAACTTCAAGATTCCGACGGACGCGCAGGGACGGATTTACGTCCACTTCTCACGCGCCGACCCGTTCAACACCAAGGATAACAAAGGCCGACTTTACGTCTCCGCCAGCGACATCATCAAAGGCCGTGTCCCGAAACGAAAAACGGCCGGGCGCTTCTTCATCGTCGGCACGTCCGCGGTCGGCCTGCTCGATATTCGTGCCACGCCCATCCAAGGCAGGCTGCCCGGAGTCGAGGTCCATGCCAACATTCTGGAGCAGATATTCGCCGCCACGAACGCGCGCCACGCAAAGGCGAGCGAGATTTTGAAGACGGCCCAGGCCGACGCGGCAAAAACCGGTATGGACACGAAGTCGCGTGAATTCGCGGAGCTTGTCGGGACCCAGCTCGCGGAAATAGAGCACGAGGACTTTTATCTGAAGTACCCGCCGATCGCGAACAGCATCGAAAGCGCGATGATCCTGTTCGCCGGCCTGTTCATGATGATCTTCATCCCGCGCATGGGCCCGAAATTCACGCTTGGCGGCATCATCGTCGCCGGCGGCTTCCTCGTCAGCTTGAGCTGGTATCTGTACACCGAGGAGCTCATCCTGCTCGATGTCGCCTACCCCGGGGTTGTGACCATCGCTCTCTACTCCGTATTGACCTTCGCGAACTACATGCGGGAAGCGCAGGAAAAGAAACAGGTGCGCGGCGCCTTCGGCCAATATCTGTCCCCGGCGCTGGTCGAACAGTTGGCGGCGGATCCGGACCGGCTGCAGCTCGGTGGCGAGACCAAGGAGATGACCTTCCTGTTCTGCGACGTGCGCGGCTTCACGGCAATTTCGGAGACCTTCAAATCCAACCCGCAAGGCCTGACCGTTTTGATCAACCGCCTGCTGACGCCGCTGACCAATGTCATCATGGCGCGCCAGGGCACGATCGATAAATATATGGGCGACTGCATCATGGCGTTCTGGAACGCGCCGCTCGACGACGACAAACACGCCGTCAATGGCTGCGAGTCGGCCTTGGAAATGTTCAAAGCCCTGGACATTTTGAACGAGGAACGGCGCCTTGAAGCGGAGGAGGAAGGCGTCCCGTTCCTGCCGCTGAATGTCGGTGCCGGCCTGAACACCGGCGACTGCGTCGTCGGCAATATGGGCTCGGAACAACGCTTCGACTATTCGGTGCTGGGCGATCCGGTCAATCTGGCAGCCCGGCTGGAAAGCCAGTCGAAAAATTACGGCGTCAAGATCGTCATTGGACCGAAGACCGCCGAGGCCGGCCGGGATCGTTTCGCGATGATCGAGATCGACAAGATCCAGGTGAAAGGCCAGTCGGTCGGTGTCGACATCTACGCCCTGCTCGGCGACTCCGACATGGCGGCGGAACCGGACTTCATCGCGCACAAGGAAAAGCACGACGCGATGATCGAGGCCTACCGCACCCAGCATTGGGACGATGCCGAGAGCCTGCTTGGCGAATGCCGCCGTATGACCGGCGACACCTACGATGTGCTCTACGATCTCTACCAGGAACGCATCGAGTACTATCAGGAAGTCCCGCCGCCGGTCGATTGGGACGGGGTCTACATCGCCGAAACCAAGTAGCGTTACGCTTTCGCCGATTTCTTGCGCGCCCGCGCTTTGCGCCTTGCCGCAGCGCGCGTCTTCTTGCGGTTCGTTCCGGTCGGTTTCCCCGCCATCCCTTCCCGCGTCGCATCCGGGGCCGACGCGCTGTCATGCTGGCCAACCGCATCGTCGGCAGCGGGTGGCCCCGACTCCGCGCCGGCATCCGCCAATTGCAGCAACCCGGCCTTCATCCGCTGAAACACCGGCCGCCAGTCGCCCAGAATGCGCTGCCGGAACAGCCGCATATTGGGATACCAGGGCGTATCCTCGCGGCGAAACAGCCAGCGCCACTCGCCGCCAAACGGGAGGATGGTCCAAACCGGCTTGCCTAAGGCGCCGGCAAGATGGGCGACCGCCGTATCGATCGCGATGACGAGATCGACCTGATCGATGATCGCCGCGGTCTCCGCGAAATCGGTCAGCTTGTCCGTCATGCTGAAAACATTCGGTTTCGTCAGATGCGGTTCCAGTTCTCCTGCCCTCGGCCCCCACTGGATGCTGTAGAAATCGACCCCCGGCACGTCGAACAGGGTCGCGAACCAGTTGACGGCGCAGGACCGGAACCGGTCGTCGCTGTGCGTCGGCCGCCCGGCCCAGACGAATGCGACGTTGAGCTTGGTATCCTTGCGCCGCCGAATCTTGGCCTTCGTCCCAGACGGCACCTTGACGTAGGGCGTGCTGTTCGGAATCGTCTCCAGCGTGGTGCCGAAACGGTGCGGCAGACTCATCAGCGGTATCTGGACGTCGTAGGTGATCGTGGCGTCCGAACCCATCTGATAGAACGCATCCACCCCTTCCAACGTTTCGAGGATGCGGGACAGTTCCGGCTCGCACAGCATGGAGATCTTGCCGTCTCCCGCCTTCTCGCGGACCAGTGGGACGTATCGGGCAAACTCAAGCGTGTCGCCGAAGCCCTGCTCGACATGGATCAGGAGCCGCCGGCCATTAAGAGGCCCGCCATCCCATAGCCGCTCATGGACCTTGTTGACGTTGGATTTGTAGGCCGCCATGTCGAAGCGGGATTCGTAGGCCGCCCACCCCTCCTTGTACTGACCGTTCATCAACAACACGCTTGCCGGCGCGAAATAGGCGCGCGCCGTATCGGGCTGCAATTCCCGCACACGGGCATAGCAGGCGAGTGCTTCCTGCAGCCGCTCCATCCGCAGCAGCGCATTGCCGAGCGTGTAATGCGCGTCCGCATCATCGGGCGACAGCTCGACCGCGCGGCGCAGCAGATGCAGCCCCTCCCCCGCATGGCCGAGCTTCAAGATGACATGCCCGAGATTCTTCAAACCAGCGGCATTGTCCGGCGCCAGCACCAGCGCGTGGCGCAGGATCATCGCCGCCTCTTCGTATCGGCCGAGCTTTTCAAGGGCGGCGCCCAGATTGGTGAGGCCGCGCAGGTTGTTCGGGTTTAGATCGATATTGCGCTGGAACGCCTGTAATGCGCGCTCCAACTGGTCATTCTGGAACAGTGTATTACCGAGTTTGAACCAGGCATCGGCCCAGTTCGGCGCCGCCTTGACCGCCTTGCCATACGCCTCCAACGCCTCGTCGCCTTTGCCCTGATTGACGAAAGCGTCGCCGCGGTTCGAATACGCTTCGGCGTAGCCCGGCCGCAGGGTCGTCGCCGCATCGTAGGCCGCAAGCGCTTCATCCACCCGCCCCATGCGGTAGAGCAGATTGCCGAGATTGTTCTGCGCTTCCGGAAACTCGCCGCGGTGGCTCAGCGCGTCCCGATAGGCTTCCTCCGCCGCTTCCAACTCGCCGGACTCGGCCAACGCGATGCCCAGATTGTTGTAGGCGTCGGCATAATTCTCTTGCCGTTCAATCGCCTGGCGCAGCGCCGCAATCGCCTCCGAATACTGCCGCTGAAGCCGCAACAGGTAACCCAGCGTGTTGTAGTAAGAGGCAACCGCGCCATCGGCCGCAATCGCCCGTTTGACGAGTTCGACCGCGGCTTCGTTGCGGTTGCTGCGATGCGCGATGACGCCGAGTAGATGCAGCGCTTCCCCGTTCGCGGCGTCCGCCGCCAGCACCTCGCGGCACAGTGTTTCGGCGGAAGGCAGGTCGCCGGCTTGGAATTGCGCCAGGGCGGCGGACAAGGGCGAGGTGTCGTTAGGCATGATTAACCATCATAGGCGAGAATTGCCGCATCTTCGCGGCCAATTGCTAACGAAATCCGAATGTCCCTTCAATCCGTGGACGTTACCGGCTAATGTGCCGCGCCGAAATTGTATTTGTACGGACATTATGAGCAATGAAACCCCACTCGCCGGGCTCACCGTCCTGGAGCTCGGCAGCAGCGTCGCGGTGCCCTACGGCACCTGGATTCTGGGCACTTTGGGTGCCAATGTCGTAAAGGTCGAACGGCCGGAGGTCGGCGACGACTGCCGGCATTGGGGAACCGGTTGGTACCACGGCGTCAGCGGCTTTTTCGTCGCGCTGAATGCCGGGAAGAAGTCGATCACGGTCGATCTCTCGGACGACACGCAGCGCGCGGCCTTGCGCCAATACATCATCGATGAGGTCGACATCGTCGTGCAGAATCTGCGCCCCGGCCAGGTCGAAAAGCTGGGCCTCGATGCGGAGGCCCTGCTGGCCGAAAAGGACAAGCTGATCTACGTCAACAGCGGCGCGTTCGGGGCCAAGGGACCGCTTAACATGCGGCCGGGCTATGACCCGCTGATGCAGGCCTTCGGCGGCATCATGAGCGTCACCGGCGAGGAAGGCCGCCCGCCGGTGCGCGTCGGCACCTCAATCGTCGATATGGGCACGGGCATGTGGTGCGCGCTGGGCGTGCTTGCGGCGCTGCGCAATCTCGAAATGACCGGCAAGGGTGGCCAGGTCGATGCGTCTTTGTTCGAGACGGCGCTCGGCTGGATGAACTATCACGCGACCAGCTATTTCGGCGACGGATCGATCGCCGAGCGGCGCGGCAGTTCCGGCCCCGGCATGGCGCCGTATCAGGCCTATAATTGCGCCGACGGCTACCTGATCATCGCCGCGCCGAACGACCGGCTGTTCACGACTTTGTCCGGCATACTGGGGCATGCCGAATGGCCGCAGGACGACCGCTTTGACACCAACCCGCACCGCTGGGACAACCGCGCGACGCTGAACGTCCTGATCGAGGAAGTCACCCGCACCCAGCCGATGGCACATTGGCAGGAAAAGCTCGAAGAAGCCGGTATTCCGAACGCGCCGCTGCAATCGATCGACCAGGTCGTCGCGCACCCGCAGACCCAGGCGCTCGACATCATCCAGGAGACCGACGACGGCCGCTTCAAGCTGATGGGGATGCCGCTGTCCTTTGACGGTGTCCGGCCACCGCAGCCCGAAGGCTCACCGGAGCTGGGCGCGGACAACGACATTCTTTTCGGAGACAAAACCTCATGAGAATGGAATACGAAACGCTGAAGCTGGAGCGGATCGAGGATCACCTGCTGCTCGTGACCCTGAACCGGCCGGACGCGGCGAACGCGCTCAACACACAGATGGGCTATGACCTGAACGAGATGTGGGGCCATTTCTACATCGATCAGGAGGATATCCGCTGCATCGTCGTCACCGGATCGGGCGACCGCATCTTCTGCGCCGGCGGCGATCTGAAAGAACGCAACAACATGACGGACGAAACCTGGCAGAAGCAGCATGCGCTGTTTGAGCAGGCGATGATGCACATGACCGACTGCCCGATCCCGATCATCTCGGCGGTCAATGGCGCGGCCTTCGCCGGCGGGCTGGAATTCGTGCTCGGCTCCGACTTCGCCTATGGCGCGCCGCATGCCCGCTTCGCCCTGACCGAAGTCACCCTCGGCATCATGCCGGGCGCCATGGGCACGCAGAATCTGCCCCGTGCGGTCGGCATCCGCCGTGCCAAGGAGATCATTCTGACCGGCACGCCCTTCAACGCGCAGGAAGCCTTGGAATGGGGCGTCCTCAACCGCATATGCGAGGAGGGCAAGCTGATGGAGGAGACCCTGGAGACGGCGCGCAAGATTTGCAACAATGCGCCGATCTCGACGCGTCAGGCCAAGAAGTCGCTCAATGTGGCGACCCAGATCGACCTGAAAAACGGATATGGCTTCGAGATCGAAGCGTATAACCGCATGGTACCGACCGAAGACAGGCTGGAAGGCGTGCGCGCCTTCAACGAGAAACGCAAAGCAGAATTCAAGGGAAGATAAGGAGACCCGTAATGCGCCCAGGAATCGACGTCGAATGCCGTGAAGTCGGACTTCGCGACGGCATCCAAATCCAGAAAGTCTTCTTCCCGACGGAAGGGAAAATCGCCTGGCTGACCGCCGAGGCCGCCACGGGCATGCCGGAGATCGAGGTCTGCTCCTTCGTGCCGCCGAAGCTGCTGCCACAATTCGCCGACGCCAAGGACGTGGTCGCCGCGGCGAAGAAGATCGACGGCTACACGATTGCGGCGCTGAGCCCCAATTTGCGCGGCGCGATGGACGCTTTCGAGGCCGGCGTGCACAAGCTGAACTACGTTACTTCGGTCAGCGAAGAGCACAATCTCGCCAATGTCCGCCGCACGGTCGACGAGTCGGTTGAGGATTTCAAGCGCATCGTCGAGCTGCGCAACGAGAAGGCGCCGGACGTCAAGCTGGCGACCGGCCTCGCCACGGCGCTCGGCTGCTCGATTTCCGGCCAGGTACCGGTCGCCGACGTTATGGCGCTCGCCGGCCGTTTCTTCGAGGCCGGCGCGGACGAACTGGTGGTGTCCGACACGGTCGGCTACGCCAACCCGCAGCAGGTCAAGGAGATGTTCAACGCGGTGATCGGCGAGTTCGGCGACAAGGTGCCGGTTGCCGCCCATTTCCACGACACGCGCGGTCTCGGCCTCGCCAACGTCTTCGCCGCATTGGAGGCCGGCTGCCGGCATTTCGATGCCTCGCTCGCCGGGCTCGGGGGCTGCCCCTTCGCGCCCAAGGCGACCGGCAATATCGTCATGGACGATCTGGTGTTCCTGCTGGAGGGCGCCGGCATGAAGACCGGCGTCGATCTCGACAAGTTGGTCCAGGTGCGCGAAATCGTCGCTGCCAACCTGCCGGAAGAGCCGCTGCACGGCATGTACGCGAAAGCCGGCGCGCCGAAAGGCTTCGTGCCGGCGACGCAAGCCGCGTAAGTATCGCAAGAGTGTTGCGGAAACCGGCGGGCCGACGGCTTCGCCGGTTTTCCATTTGCCCCGAGACGATTTGAAGAAAGAGACCCGCGCATGACCGATCAAACCGCCATGATGGATCTGGACGAAAACGATTATCCCGAGATCCGCGACGCCGTCGCCAAGATCTGCGAAGGGTTTCCGGGACAATATTGGCGCGATCTGGAAGACCAGTCGGTCGAGGGCAGCTACCCGACCGACTTCGTCCAGGCGCTGACGGAATCCGGCTATCTCGGCGCGCTGATCCCGGAAGAGTATGGCGGGGCCGGCTTGCCGATCCGCGCGGGCGCGGTGATCCTGGAGACGATCCACGCCAATGGCTGCAGCGCGGCGGCCTGCCACGCGCAGATGTACACGATGGGTACCGTCCTCCGGCACGGCTCGCCGGAGCAGAAAAAGAAGTTCCTGCCCAAGATCGCGACCGGGGAACTGCGGCTGCAGGCCTTTGGCGTCACCGAACCGACGACGGGTTCCGACACGACGCAGCTCAAGACCCGCGCCGACCGCGACGGCGACGAATACGTCATCAACGGCCAGAAGGTCTGGACCAGCCGCGCGCTGCATTCCGACCTGATGCTGCTGCTGGCGCGCACCACGCCGCCGGATCAGGTCAAGCGGCGCAGCGACGGGCTGTCGACTTTCCTGGTCGATATGCGCGCCGCGCGCGGCAACGGGATGGACATCAACCCGATCGACGCGATGATCAATCACAACACGACGGAGATCTTCTTCGACAATCTGCGCATACCGGCGGACAGCCTGATCGGCGAGGAAGGCAAGGGCTTCCGCTACATCCTGGACGGCATGAATGCGGAGCGAATCCTGGTCTCGGCGGAAGTGGTCGGCGACGGCTACTACATGACCCAGCGCGCCGTGGATTACGCCAACGAGCGCGTCGTCTTCGGCCATCCGATCGGCAAGAACCAGGGCGTCCAGTTCCCGATCGCCAAGGCCTATGCCGACCTCAAGGCCGCCGATCTGATGAACCGCAAGGCCGCCGCCCTGTTCGACGCCGGGATGGATTGCGGCGCGGAGGCCAACATGGCCAAACATCTGTGCAGCGAGGCGGCGTGGCTATGTGCCGAGGCCGCCATGACCACCTTCGGCGGCTTCGCCTTCGCCCGCGAATATGACGTGGAACGCAAATGGCGCGAAATCCGCCTCTACCGCACCGCCCCGGTCTCCACCAACATGATCCTGGGCTATGTCGGCCAGCACGTGTTGGGGATGCCGCGGTCTTATTAGAATCGCCGCTTCGTTGTCATCCCGGTCGTAGCGCCGGAATCCAGCCCTGAATTTTCGAGCGGTCCGAATTTTCCCATTTGAAGCCGCGACCGCGCTAGCGCTCGGGTACCGCCTCTACCAACGCCGCCAAGGCGCGGCTCAGCGACTCCTGACTCGCCTCGACGCCGCTATAGTGGCCGAGGCGGACGACGACGAGATCGTGGGAGGGGATGATCATCGTCTTTTGGCCGCCGGCCCCCGCCATGAAGTAGGCCTCGCGGGGGATCGGAAACTGGCCGTCCCCGTTCAGCCAGAAGAAACCGCCATAGATGGGCCGCCCGTCGGCCTCCCAGCCGGGTGCAAGGGTGCTGACGAATTCGACCCAACCCTCGGGCAACAGCCGCTCCTCCTGCCAGACACCATCGTTGAGATAGAGATTGCCGAGGCGGGCCCAGTCGCGCGCGCTCGCGAATTCGTAGCCTTGCAGGAGAAAGTTTCCGTAAGGATCGGTTTCGAGAACCGTATCGCGCATGCCCAGCTTGTCGAACAGCGCGCGTTGCGGGAACGCGTGGTAATTCTCTCCCCTTCCTTCGACAGCGAGCCGGATCAGGTAATTGGCGAGAACGGGATCGCCGTTGCGGTAGCGGCCCACCTGGTTCGGCGGCCATTGCTGCACCCGCGAGGCGGCATACTCGAAAGCGTTGATCGAGCCGGTATAGACGTAGAGATGGTCGGGGTACCCCAATGCCGGCACATAGTCGGGATCCTGCATCGCCCTGAATCTCAGCCCGCTCGACATGCGCACGATATCGGCGATGCGTATTTCCGCCCGCGGATCGCCGCCGCTCTGCCATTCCGGAATCGGCGCCGGCTGCCACAGATCGTAGACGCCCTGCTGAATGAGCTGGCCCAGCAAGGTCGCCGTCATGCTCTTGCCCATGGACCAGCTTTCCAACGGCGTGTGGATGCCGATACCGTCCCGGTAGCGTTCGGCCACGATCTCGCCCCGATAGGTGACGAGAAACGCCGCCGTCATGCTGTCGCCCGCAAAGGCCATGTCCACGGCAGCGTCCAGTTTTTCGCGGTCCAGGCCGGAACGATCCGGCCCGACGACGTCGCCCATCGGCCAGGGGAGCGTTTCCGGTGGCGGAAGATCCGGCGTGACCACGCTCGGCGTGAAGAAGACGTCGTCGGCGCCGAGCGGCAATGTGACCGCACCCTGGCTGCCGAAAATCTTCGCCGTTCGCGTGACGCCATTGTCGAGCGTCACATGGACAGCCCGGGCCTCCCGGTCCACCTCGTAGCCGACGACATGCACGCGGTCTTCATAAGGAGCGGTGAAATACCCGGTATGTTCGGCAGCGAATTCCGGCGCCAGGCCCGTCAGGAAGACATTGGAGGCCATTGTCTTGGCGAAGCCGGCGCCGAAATGGGTGACGGGGTCGCCGGGTGGCAACTCGAAATCGCCGCCCAAATCAAGCTGCGTGGCGCGCGCAAGCAACGCTTCGGAAGCACCTTCGGCACCGCTTTGGCCGCCGGTGTCTACGGGGGTTTCGTTTGTGGCCAGGCCACTGGATTCGCTGTGTTTCATGGTGCTCCAGAAGTGCTGGGCGGAACGGTAGCGTCCTCGCAACGCAGCGATAGTAGTTGATGGACGATACTGATCCTAGATCAGACTCTGAGGAGCGGAGTCGTTTCACGCCTCTGTCGGATCGCAACCCCCCGCCAATCTGTCATCCCGGCCTCCGAGCCGGGGGCCAGCCCTGAATTTTCGAACGGCCCATGGGTACCCGGTGGCTGAGCAAACTGGATCCCACATGAAGTGCGGGACGCCACGGATGACCGCCACCGGAAATGCGCCCCCTTTTCTCTCCAACCGTTCCGCGCCGCACCGAGGTTCGTTTCACCCCAGCCCATGCGCCGCTTCGCACAGATTGCGCATCTTCTGCGCCACGGTCGGGCGGTCCAGCATGGCGAGGCCGCAGTCGGGGGCGGCGATCAGGCGGTCGCGGTCGATATGGCCGCAGGCGTCCGTCAGCCGGGCTGAAATCTCCTCGGTCCCTTCCACCCGCGTGTTGGCGATATCGACGCAGCCGAGGATCACGGTGGTCTTGGTGAAACGCTCCAGCAGGGCCAGATCGTTGTACCGGTGGGCATCCTCGATCGAGACCGCATCCACCTGCGCCGTGTCGAGCGGCCCCGCGAGGTCGAAATAGGCCTGGGGGTCGGCCTTCGGGTAGTCCGTCATGTTGAGCCCGGACGGATAACCGCAGCACATATGCATGACACGGGTCACCGTCGGTGGGATGCCGTGGAAGCAACGCTCAAGACACTCGATCCCCCAATCGAGCGCAGCCTCGGGCCGGCGCGCGAAGAGCGGTTCATCAACCTGGATGTATTGGCAACCGGCCTCGGCCAACCGGCGGATCTCGACATTGAGCGTGTCCGCCAGCGCCTGCGCCAGCACCTTCTCGTCGCCGTAGAATTCATCGACCGTCGAGTCGCCGATCGTCATCGGTCCCGGCACCGTCATTTTGACCGGGTTGTCCGTCGCCGCCTGCGCGTTGCGCCAGTCCTTGACCAGGAACGGGAAACTCGGCCGCACCGCCTGGCGCAGCACCGGCACCTTCGGCGACCAGGCGCCGCCGCGCGCCGACCGCTCGGCCAACGCCTCGAAATCGTACCCTTCGATATGGCGCAGATGGTAGTAGACGTAATGCTCGCGCGGCGCCTCGCCGTCGGTCGGAATGTCGATGCCGCACGACACCTGTTCCCGCACGATCGCCTGCCCGCCTTCCAGCGCCGCCTGCACGTCCGCATCGCTGCGCGTCTTGAGCCATTCGGTATAGCGCGCCGTCGGGTTGGGGTGTTTGGCGATGAAGCCCGGCAGGCTCATCGAATCCGGTTTCGGATAGCTGCCGATGGTGGTGGTCTTCATGCGCTGCCCCCGATCAACTCCCCACCTTCACCGGGCTGACGAGGCCGCGCAATGTCGCGATGACGCTGAGCGGGGTCAGCAGGCCGGTGGCCGGGTTGCCGGGCGACGGGATGCCCTCGATGGTCATGTCGAAGCGCGTCGAGCTGCAATCGACCTTGATGTTGTGGGTGTTGCGTTCGACCGCCGGATCGACCCAGATTTCGATCGTCGTCTTGTCGGGGCCGATCCCGGCCATGCTGAGCGCGGCGGCGACATTGACGTTGGCGGGGAAGGCCTTGGCGGCGGCGCGGGCGTTGCCCTCGAACACCTTGAGCGGGCCGTCCAGATTGTCGATGCGAATCTGGTTTTCGCTCAGATAGGGCGCACCGGCGAGGCTTTTGGGCGGCTTGCGGGTTACCATCTGCACCGAATAGATCTCGCCTTCCGCCGCAGCGCGCACCGCGTCGAGGCCGAGCAGCGCGCCGGTCGGCACGACGATGCGGCCGCCCGTCTCCGCCACCCTGTCGAACAGATCCTGGCGTTCCAGCAGCACGCCGCAGCTCAACGGCACGAAGATGCGGCCGGCTGCGCCGGCAGCGTCGGCGCCCTCGCCAAAAACCGCGGCCGGGGCACATTCGACGACGATATCGGCGTGTTCGGACAGTTCGACCAGACCCATGACCGGCGGCGGCGCCTTCATGCCGGCCATCCGGCCGGCGGCCGCTTCACGGTCCCGGGCGGAGACGGCGACCAGCTTCAGCCCGGCGATGCCGTCGTCGAGCGCCCGCGCCACCGTCTCCCCGATCGCGCCAAAGCCGCCGATTCCGACCGTCAATTCCCCGTTCATCGTCATTATTCCGCCCCAATCTCGACTTCTTAAAACCGGTTTTTCGCATATTATGTCATGAGAGGGCGAAACGGCAGCGAGGATTGATCCGCCGATCCCGCGGCCCGATATGGTTGACGCACTGCATCGCGAGGACATGCGCCATGAGAAAGTTGATCACTGCCGGAACGATCGCCCTGATGACCCTGGGCGCGGCACCGGCCTTTGCGGACTCGGACCGGGGCAAGGACCCGCACGCCCTCGCCAGCGACGGCATCCAGTCGCTGCTAAAGGCGATGGAGATGATGCTGCTGGCGATCCCGCAATATGAAGCGCCCTATGTGAACGAAAACGGCGACATCATCATCCGCCGCAAGAACCCGTCGCGCGAACCCGCGCGGCCGTCCGCGCCCGAAGAAAAGAACAAGAAGGCGATCTGATCAGGCTCGGCACGCGAGCCCCCCTTTTACCGAAGCGCCGCTATTCCGGTTCGAAATTTTGGTTGGTGCGGATCTTGTCTGCGACATACTCGCCGGCCTCGACGGGCGGGTATAAGGGCGGTTGATCCGGTCCGGTGCAGCTGGGAATGCACTCGACCATCGCCCGATGATCGGGGTTGAAAAAGAACGGTATCGAATAGCGCTCGGTCCCCCGCCGGTTCACCACCCGATGCTGGTTGGAGCGGTAGATGTCATTGGTCCAGCGCGCCATCAGGTCGCCGATATTCACCACGAAGGTACCAGGTATGTAGGGCGCGCCGATCCAGGATCCGTCGGGCTTCCGAAGCTCCAGCCCGCCGGACGGGTCCTGCGCCAACAGGGTCATCACCCCGTAATCGGAATGCGCGTCGGCGCCGATGGAGCCTTCCTCGATCGCTTCGGATTGCGGCGGATAATGCAACATCCGCATCAGGATCGTCGGGCTGGCGTAATGGCGGGTGAAGAAGTCTTCCGGCACCGCCAGGCTTCGCGCGAACAGGGTGAGCAACCGCAACCCGCAATCCCGTACGGCGTTGAAATACGCCTCGACCGGCGCGCGGAACCCGTCCAGCTCCGGCCATTGGTTGGGCCCGTGCAGCGGCAGGCCTTCGACGACGTCCGGATGGTCGAGCGGCAGGTCGACGCCGAGGTCGAAACTGTCCTTCAGATCCGCCGCCCTGCCGGGATAACGGGTGGTGCCGAGTGGCAGGTAGCCGCGGTGAAAGCGGTCCTTGTGGATTTGCATCCGGACGTCCAGCGGCTGTTCGAAGAACCGGCGCGAGGCCGCGAAAGCCCCCTCGATTACCGCCTCGGGGACGCCATGGTTGCGGATATAGAAGAACGCCATGCCCTCGCAGGCGCGGCGAATTTCGCGCGCCAGCGCATCGATATTCTCTCCCGCCAGCAACGGTGCCAGATCCAGCACCGGCACATCGGCGGCGCTGGCGGCGGGTGGCGGGGCCTGAACGATCGCAGACATAGCGGGACGAAAGCCTCTCAAGGGCGACGGCGCCGGAATTTTAGCGCGCTTCCGTTGCAGAATGAAATCGATCTTCGGGCCCGGCATCCCCGCCCCCACGTTACCGCATCGAAAGATCGGATTTCGTCTTTGCGAAATTCCACACCGGAGTCTCTATCCTGGGCGCCCCAGGCCGGTTACCTTTCCGCCACGACCGTTGCGCAAAAAAGCAGATATCAAGGGAGAAAACTCGTGTCCGTTCAAACCAGAACCATTGATTACACCGATGGCGGCACCGCGCTGGAAGGCTATTTCGCGTGGGACGATGCCGTTTCCGGCCCGCGTCCCGGCGTCCTGATCGTGCACGCCTGGGCCGGCCGCAGCCCCTTCGAAGAAGACGCCGCGCGCAAGCTCGCCGGCCTCGGCTACGCGGCCCTGGCGATGGACGTCTATGGCAAGGGCGTGCTGGGCAGCAATCCGGAGGAAAACACCGCGTTGATGACGCCCTTCCTGGAAGACCGTCCGATGCTGCAGAACCGCTTGAAGACCGGCCTGCAGGTGCTGCGCGATCAGGCGGAAGTCGATGCGGGCAAGACGGCCGCGACCGGGTACTGCTTCGGCGGCCTCTGCGTTCTGGACCTCGCCCGGACCGGCGAGGACTTCCAGGGCTCGGTCAGTTTTCACGGATTGTTCAACAAGCCGGGCAACACCGACGGCAATGCGATCAAGGCCAAGGTGGTCGCCCTGCATGGCTGGGACGACCCAATGGTGCCGCCGGCGGACGTCGTGGCGCTCGCCGAAGAACTCACCGCGGGTGGTGCCGATTGGCAGATCCACGGCTACGGCAACACGCTGCACGCCTTCACCAACCCGGAAGCCAATGCGCCGGATATGGGTGCGATGTACCAGGCGGATGCTGACCGCCGGTCGTGGCAAACCCTGGAGAACTTCCTGGCGGAGATCTTCGCCTAAGAGCCCGTAACGGGACGGCACGCGGTCTGAGTGTGTTCTTCTACCGCCCCCACTCAGACCGCGTTCGACGGCGCGAGTATAGGCGCCGCTATTGCAGTGGGAGCAGTTCTTGTCCCTTGGCTATTTGAGATGCACCTAGCCAGGCGCAATTCCGGTTTCACAAATTCTAACTTCGGAAAAGCAGGCTAGACCGGACATGCGTCGACCACTTCAGCGGCGCCCTCTTTTAGCCATTTCCGGACGTGCCTCATTGGCAAAGGCGACAGACAGTTTGCGGAAGCGAGGGCTCGCCATATGCGGTCGCGTCGGCCTGATTGCGGCGTCGGTAGATCAGAAATCGGAGCCATATGGTGACTACACCGCACATAATCCTGTGCAGCCGACCTATGCCTCTCCTGCTTTTGGCGCAAACACCAACCGCCCACCTTCGTCAAACTCGGCGACGACGGTCATGCCGATATGGGGAGCTATTTTGTCGTCCAAGACCGTCGATAATATGAATGGCCCTTCCCGAAGGGTGACGATCGCGACGTTGTAGGGCGGCGCGAAATCTTCATCATACTTTCGATGATACACCGCCAGAGCGGACACCACGCCGTCGCCGCTCGCGCGCTTCCAGACGATGTCTTCTGGCGCGTAGGCGTCGAGCGTCCCGATCTGGATGGCCGCATCCATGCCCTTGCGGTAGGGCAGCCGGAGTTCCCCATCGGCGATATAGGCGGCGAATTGCTGTGCAGGTGTGGTCATGACAACACCCGATACGGGCTGAGCAGCGCGGTTGCGTGATATTCCAGGCAGCCACCGGAATTCGATACGAAGACGACGTCATGCTTTTCGACCTGGCGGGCATCGCCGGTGCCGCTCGCCTGTATTACGGATTCGAGCAGCGGCGTCGCGCCCTGCAGGTAGAAGCCGGAAAGCTGGCCACCTCCGGTGTTCACCGGCAACGTCCCGCCCAGCGCGGTTTCCCCCGCCGCGACGAACCCGGGTGCGCCGCCCCGTTCACAGAAACCGAAATCCTCCAGCGCGAACAGGCCCGAGAAGGAGAACGCGTCGTAGAGTTGGCAGATATCGACGTCCCGATGGTCGAGCTTCGCCATCGCGAGCGCCTGGCCGGTGGCGTAGCCCGCAGCGGTATCCTCCCCGGTCACGAGCGCCGTCAGCGCCGATTGCCGCCCGTGCCCCTGCCCGAAACCGTGCAGGTAAGCCGGCGAATGCGCGCTCTCACATGTCCTGTCAGCTGCGGTCACGACGAAGGCGACCGCGCCGTTCACCGGCAAGGCGCAATCCAGAAGACGCAGCGGTTCGACAATGAACCGAGCAGCGAGATAATCGTCGATCGTCAGTTCAGTCTGCATGAACGCCGCGGGATTGAGACGCGCCCAGTTTCGGCACGCGACGGCGTAGCCGCCGAAGGCGTCGTCGCCCAACCCGTACTTCGCCTTGTAGGCGGAAGCGGCGAGCGCATAGGCGGCCATCGCCCCGAAACTGCCATAACCGCGCTCCCATCCCGGCAGGTTCATGATGTTTGACGGACGCGCGAAGGATTCTCCGGCGCTGATGTCATTGCGGATCGGCGTGTCGGAAAACACGCAGACCACGGTTTCGGCCTGTCCCGCACCGATCGCCATGGCCGCATGCTGCAGCGTCTGCAGCATGCTGGTGCCCTTGCCTTCGTCGATAACCAGAAGGCCGAGCGTGTCGAAGTCGAGCGCATGACGAAACGCGATGTTCAGTTCCGGTGCTGTCAGCGTATCGCTCTGGCACAGAACCAGCCCGTCGACGGCCTTGATGTCCAACCCGGCATCGGCGACCGCCGCTACGACGGCGTCGCGCGCGAGGCCTGCGATGGTCGGGCCCGCCTGACGCGAAAGCGTGCTCGTGCCCCAGCCCTGGATTGCCGTTGCAGCTTTGTTGCCCATGCCCGTCCGGTCCCGCCCTTCAGACGATGTAAGCCATGGATGTCAGCTTGCCGCTCGGCAT
>JAPPPC010000214.1 GCA_028817685.1 Rhodospirillaceae bacterium | reverse complement strand
TCGGCGCACTGCTTGCCATTGTCGTCGCACGGATCCTGTTCGTCATGATGGGCCGGTCCTTGCGCGGATTCGAAATCCGGGTGATCGGCAGCGCACCGCGTGCTGGTGCATTCGCCGGCTTTGCCGAGAAGCGCGTCATCTGGTTCTGCTTCATCCTGTCAGGCGCCTTGGCCGGAATGGCGGGCTTGTGCGAGGTCGCAGGCCCGAGCGGGCAGTTGCAGCCGACTATTTCACCAGGCTACGGCTTTACCGCAATTATTGTCGCGTTCCTGGGCCGCCTGAACCCGGTTGGTGTCATCTTCGCCGGCATCCTGCTCGCGATCAGCTATCTCGGCGGCGAGGCGGTACAAGTCGAGTTCAACATCTCCGACAAGAGCGCGCAGGTGTTCCAAGGGATCCTGCTCTTTCTCATCCTCGCCTGCGACACGCTGATCCATTATCGGATCAGGTTTGTTTCACGCAAAGTGAAACAGGCGTGAGGGCGGCACGATGAGCGCGATTGAAGCCGTCATCCTGACGATCATTACCGCCTCGACGCCCCTCTTACTGGCGGCGATCGGTGAACTGGTCACCGAACGGGCCGGAGTCCTCAATCTCGGTGTCGAAGGCATGATGATTATGGGGGCGGTCTGCGGGTTTATCGCCGCCCTGCTGTCCGGATCGGCGACTCTCGGCGTGTTGGCGGGGCTGGTTGCGGGCGTCGCCATGTCGATGATCTTCGCGTTTCTCACGCAGACCCTGATGACATCGCAGGTCGCTACCGGGCTCGCCCTGACCTTGATGGGACTGGGTCTGTCCGGGTTGATCGGCGAATCGTTCACTGGGCAGCCGGGCGTCAAACTCCAGGCACTGGCGATCCCGGGCCTCAGCACTATTCCGTTCCTGGGACCGGTCCTGTTCGGTCACGACCTTCTGGTCTACCTCTCATTGGCGATTACCGGCGGCGTTTCCTATGTGCTGTTCCGGACGCGTCTCGGCCTCATTATCGTCGCGGTCGGGGGCAATCACCATTCGGCACACGCGCTGGGTTACAATGTGATCGGCGTGCGATACGCGTGTATCGCCTTCGGCGGTGCGTGCTCCGGTCTGGCTGGCGCCTATCTCTCGCTCGCTTATACCTCGCAATGGATCGAGAATATGAGTGCAGGCCGTGGCTGGATTGCGCTGGCGCTGGTCGTGTTTGCGACCTGGCTGCCAAAGCGTATGCTGATCGGCGCCTATCTGTTCGGCGCGGTTTGGATCATGGGGCTTTACGTCCAGGGACTCGGCGTAGCGATCCCGTCGCAATTGCTATCGTCACTGCCCTACCTTGTTACGATCGCGGCATTGATTATCATCTCCGGCAACAGAACCATCACCAAGGTCAATACGCCCGCATGTATCGGGCAGCCGTTCGCGCCCGAACGGTAGAAGGAAAACGCAGGGACACGAGGAAAATCATGAAAAAACTGTTGGGTTCAATCACGGTCGCGCTGGCGATCATCGTCGCGGCAGGGGCAGCATCCGCTGCGGATAAGCTTAAGGTCGGCTTCATCTATGTCGGACCGATCGGTGACCATGGCTGGTCTTATCAACACGATCAGGGCCGTTTGGCGCTGGAAAAGGAATTCGGCGACAAGGTCGAAACCGTTTTCGTCGAAAAAGTCGCCGAGGGCCCCGATGCGGAACGCGCGATCACGCGGCTGGCCCGGCAAGATGCGGGGCTCATCTTCACAACCTCGTTCGGGTTCATGAATCCGACACTCAAGGTGGCGAAGAAATTTCCCAAGGTGAAGTTCGAACACGCAACCGGCTTTAAACGTTCGAAGAACGTCGCCAGCTACAATGCGCGTTTCTATGAAGGCCGCTTCATCAACGGGCAGATTGCCGCGAAGATGTCGAAATCCGGCATCGCCGGTTACATCGCCTCATTCCCGATCCCCGAGGTCGTGATGGGCATCAATGCGTTCATCCTCGGTGCGCAGACGATCAATCCGGACTTCAAGCTCAAGGTCGTCTGGGTCAATTCTTGGTTCGACCCGGGCAAGGAAGCGGATGCGGCAAAGGTGTTGATCGGGCAAGGCGCCGACATCTTGACGCAACACACGGATTCGACCGCCGCCATGCAGATCGCCAACGAGAAGGGTGTCTACGCCTTTGGGCAGGCGTCCGACATGATCAAGTTCGGCCCCAAGGCCCAATTGACGGCAATCATCAACAACTGGGCGCCTTACTACATTGAGCGCACAAAAGCGGTCCTGGACGGCAGCTGGAAATCGGTCGACAGCTGGAAGGGGCTGACCGCCGGCACGGTAAAGATGGCCGCCTACACCAACATGCCGGCGGATGTGGCGAAAATGGCCGCCGATACTGAGGCCAAGATCACCAACGGTACGCTGCATCCCTTCACCGGCCCGATTTACAAGCAGGACGGCACGCTGGCCATCCCGGCCGGCCAGACGATCGATGACGGCACCCTGTTGGGCATGAATTGGTACGTCAAAGGCGTCGACGGGCAGCTACCGAAATAAACCGACTCCACCTTCAGCACGCGGCCACTCCAATCCAATTTTTGGATCGGGTGCGCCGCGCGCAGAATGAACATCCCGGGACAAGCGTCGCTGAACCGAAACCGGTGTGACATCGATCACTGTGCGTTGTGACGGGATACGGCAAATTATCTTAAATTTGATGTATATTTGTGCTAAAATTCGCCAGGGTTGGATAGAGGCATATTTAATTTTTTACCGTAAATTCAAAAGGGTAGAGGAAAACAGCCTGTGCCTGATTAACCGTAAAGGCGATTAGATTCGGGTTTATGACCCGCTAAATTAAGGTCGTTCGATCTCCCCGGAGGGTAGAATCCCGGCGGCGATTGAACTCTGAGGAGTTAATTTTGTCGGGCTTTTTTTCGTATGTCCTGGAACAACGCATCACTTTCGATGCGACCCCGATCAGTCTGGACGGGCCGGCGACCGACTGGACACCAGTGCAGACGGACGACACCCACGACGCGAACAATGATTCACAGTCAGCGAACGGCGAAACCGACCTCGTCGGCAACGCAACACATTCTTTGCTGTACGCCAAATTCGACGACAAAGGGACCGCCAGCGAAAGCGACGACGAAATCGGCTTCCGGCTTCGCATTGGCGCAACGGATTCAGGCGGTGGCTTCGGTGGCATTGCTGCCGTCGGTACGGACGCGAATGCTGACGGGACAATAGATCTTTTCCTTGCCTTCGATGGCCGCGGCACGCCAACCGTCAATTTTTTCGAACCCGGTCCCGGATCGAACGACTCGCCCGTCGCGACAAGTCTGCAGAACGCCACAGCGGCAGCCGGTGCAGATTCCGACGTTTCGTTGGTCGATGCGGCAACTGACCCGTCCGCCACCGACACCGATTTAAACGGCGATGGCAACACGGACGCCTTCGTCAGCTTTAAGGTCCTGTTCTCCGATTTTCAAAATCAACTGAACAGCGCGTCGGGTCTTACCGTTACCAAGGACAGTCCGTTGCAATTTGCCGCGTTCACGCTAACCCAGGAAAACGCGATCGACGGCGATATCGGAGGGATAGACGGTGGCAACGCCGCGACTGAAACGTTCACCGATCTCGGCATCTTCTCGAAAGCGGCAAGCCCGGTCGAACTTTCCGGTGCCGGCGCCACCCCGGCGCCAGCTTCCAACGAAGCACCACGGATCAGCAACTTCTTCAGCGCACCGGCAGCGTTCCTGCAGGTCTTCGAGAACACGATTGTCGCAGAAGATATCGACGCAACGGATGCCGATGGGGACCCCATCACCTTTTCAATCGTTGGCGGTGCTGATGCCGCGCTCTTCAACATCGATCCCAACAGCGGTGTCCTCTCCTTCAACACGGCACCGGACTTCGAAACACCAACCGACAGCGGCGGCAACAATCAGTATGACGTCAATGTGGCGGCGACAGACGATTCCGGCGCGTCGGATACGCAAAGTCAGCGGATCATCGTCCGCGACCTGACGGATTTCCTTGCAATAGACAGTGACGGCGGCGGTGACACCGCCACGTTGGATGTCGAGGAAAACAGCACGCTGGTCACGACAGTGTCGGCATTCAACGAAGACACGGATGCGATCATATTCTCGATCGCCGGCGGCGCCGATTCCGCGCGTTTTTCGATAGACGAAACGACCGGAGCCCTCGCCTTTATCGCGGCTCCCGATTTCGAATCGCCGGACAGTGCTGACGGCGACAACGAATACACCGTCCTGGTGCGAGCCGCCGATGCCGGCGGCCTGACGGATTCGCAAACCATCACGGTTCGGGTGACCAACGTAAATGACGCACCGGTTATTACGAGCAACGGCGGCGGCAACGCAGCAACTGTCAATGCGGCGGAGAATCAGACGGCCGTCACCACGGTCACCGCGGATGATGACGACGGCGATACGGTCAATTTCTCCATCACCGGTGGCGAGGATGCGGCTCGCTTCAGCATCGACTCGAACTCCGGTGCGCTGACCTTTCTGGCTGCGCCCGATTTTGAGACCCCAGGGGACGCCGACGGAGACAACCAATTTGTCGTCACGGTGCAAGCCAGCGACGGCAGCGGCGCCACCGACACCCAAACGATCACGGTCAACGTTACCGACGCTAACGACGCGCCGTCGATTACGAGCGATGGTGGTGGCGCCAACGCGGCGCTCAATGTCGCCGAAGAGACGACCGCCGTCACGACCGTCACCGCTGACGATGTCGACGGCGATACCGTCAGTTTTGCCATCACCGGGGGCGACGATGCCGCCCAATTCAGCATCGACCCGAATTCCGGCGCGCTGACCTTCCTGACGGCACCGGATTTCGAGAACCCAGCAGACGCCAACGGCGACAATGATTACCAGGTGGTCGTCCAGGCAAGCGACGGGCGAGGTGGCATAGATACCCAAATCTTAGCCGTGACCGTAACGGACGCGAACGACTCGCCCGTCATCACAAGCGGCGGAGGAGGTGCCAACGCTGGGGTGAACGCGGCCGAAAACACCACCGAGGTCGCCACCGTGGTGGCCGGCGATCAGAACGGCGACGTGGTAACCTTCTCGATCGCCGGTGGCGCTGACGCCGCACGATTTGAAATTGACCCTGATTCCGGTGTGCTGCGTTTCCTGGCAGCGCCAGACTTCGAGAACCCAGCAGACGCCAACGGCGACAATGATTACCAGGTGGTCGTCCAGGCAAGCGACGGCCTCGGCGGGGCCGACACGCAAACCATTACCGTAACTGTCACCAATGTGAACGAGGCGCCCGCAATCACAAGCGATGGCGGCGGCATCGCCGCAGCTATTGATGTTGCGGAGAATACAACCGCCTTGACGACGGTCGCCGCAAGCGACGTCGATGGCGACCCTGTTACCTTCTCGATTACTGGCGGTGCGGATGCCGGCCAGTTCGACATCGATACGGCTACGGGAGTGCTGAGTTTCATTAGTGCGCCCGACTTCGAGACGCCGGGTGATGCGGATGGTGACAATATTTATGTTGTGACGGTGCAAGCGAGCGACGGTGCCGGCGGCGTAACAACGCAAACCATCAGCGCTACGGTGACGAACGCAAACGACGCCCCTATCATCACCAACAATACCGGTACGCCAGCGCCGGTCGCCGTTGCGGAAAACGGAACGGCGGTTACAACGGTTGCGGCCACCGACGCCGACGGCAACCCGGTCGGCTTCTCAATCATTGGCGGCCCTGATGCGGCGCTCTTCCAGATCGACGCCGTTACGGGTGTCCTGACATTCAACACGGCACCGGATTTCGAAGCCCCCGAGGACGCGAATAGCGACAATAGCTACACCGTGACGGTGCAAGCGAGCGACGGCGCGGGCGGTACGGACACGCAAACCCTCACCGTAACCGTAACGGATGTCGACGAAACAGTGGTCGTCGCCCCGGTGATCACCCCGGATCCCCCCCAATCGGAGGCTCTGGTCAGCCCACCGGCACCGGATCAGGGGTAGCGTCTTCTGGCGGCGACGGCAGCGGTACAAACCTGGTTACCGGCGGGTCGTTTGAAACACCGGCTCCGCCGACATTCGTTGTATCGCCGCCGCCGGACGCTGCGACTCCGGCGCCCGAAGCAACCCAGCCACCGGCGGAACAGTCGAACGAAGGCGGGGGTGAGAATTTGTCGGACGCCGCAGCCGACGCGCTGGCGGAAGCCCTTGCCAATGTGGCACCGGCTGTCTGACATCAGCGCCCCTGGGACACCCTGAGGTGTTTTCATAAGGGAG
>JAPPPC010000808.1:4393-6266 GCA_028817685.1 Rhodospirillaceae bacterium | reverse complement strand
CAAATCCTCCGTTAACGAATAGGCTCAGATGTCCCAAATGTTTTGATGACGGACATCGAATTCCGGTTCGGCTTCGTCTTCATTCCAAGTGCCATCGAACGCGTAAAGAGCCATCGAGTACCTCTCTGATTTTGCGCGGCCTCGCTTTGCGGGGCATCATCAATTCGAATTTTAGAAAACTACCATAACGGGCAAACCGAATTCTGTGGACCCTATTGGTGCACCAGAACCGTTACGGCCTAAACCGAAGATAGGCGCATCGGCAGCAACGGGGGTTCGGCGTCACGATCACCGGCCTTCAGGCCGGGCAATTGCGACCGTTCCCTGACGTAACGATTGGCGCAAATCAGCTTTCGAACATACCTCGCAACGCCTTAGCCGCATCGTCGAGAGCCACCGCGGCATCGTCGACCATCGCGCCCATGCGCATGAATCCATGGATCATGCCGGGATAGTTGATGTGGATTGCCGTGTTGCCGGCCGACCGCAGCGCATCCGCGTAAGCCTTGCCCTCGTCATGCAGCGGATCGAATTCCGCCGTCTGGATCAAGGCCGGCGGCAGGCCGCTCAGGTCTTTCGCCATCGCAGGTGAGGCTCTGGGGTCGGTCGCGTCGAACGGGTCATTGAGATAGCAGTCGCGCATCCAGGCGATCGCCGCATCGGATAGACCGTAACCGGCACCATTGCTGCGCGGTGACGTCATATCTGCGGTGAAGTCGACCGCCGGATAGACCAGTAGCTGAAAGACAATGTCCGGACCGCCCCTGTCGCGGACGACCTGACAGGCCGCCGCGGCCAGGTTACCGCCGGCACTGTCGCCGCCGATGGCGAGGCGCGCCGGATCGCCGCCAATCGATGCGGCGTTCGCCGCCGCCCAGTCGAGCACGGTCAGGCAGTCGTCGAGGCCGGCAGGAAATTTGTGCTCCGGCGCCAGACGGTAATCGACCGAGACAATCAAACATTCGGCCTGGTGTGCGAGAAGGCGGCACATGGCATCGTGCGTATCCAGATCGCCGAACACCCAGCCGCCGCCATGTAAGAAGACCAGAACGGGCAAGGAGTCGCCCTCTACATTCGGCGCGTAAAGGCGAACGGGAACATCTCCCGCCGTCCCCGGAACGGTGTGGTCTTCGACCGACCGCAGCGTCGGCGTTTCCGGCGCAAATTTCGCGGTCCCTGCCGCGTAGAGACGCCGCGCCTCCACCGGGTCGCGGCTGTCGAACACCGTCGGACCGTCGGCATTGGCCATCGCATCGAGGATCGCTTGGCATTGCGGGTGGATGGGCATGGTGGGCAATCCTCTGCGATTGATCGGGCAAGGGCGGCATCATAGTGTGCCGGCTGGCATAGAAAAACACATAGGGAGACACTTCATGGACAATCCGATGAGCCTGGAAGGCCGCGTCATCATGATCACCGGCGCGGCGCAGGGCATCGGCCGCGGCGTGGCAAAAAAGGCCGGCGCGCTGGGCGCAACGCTGGCGCTGGTCGACCTCAATAGCGAGGGCGCGCAGGAAACCGCCGACATGATCGACGGCAACGTCACCGTCTATTCCGGCAGTGTCGCCGACCCCGGTTTCGTGCAGCAGACCGTGGCCACCGTGATCGAAAAGCACGGCCGCATTAACGGGCTGTTCAACAATGCCGGCATCATCCGCACCGCGATGATCCACAATATGTCGGTCGCCGACTGGCAGGCGGTGATCGATGTAAACCTGACCGGTGTGTTCCACTGCCTGCAGGCAGTCGGCCGGCATATGATCGAGCGTGCGAAGGAAGGCGATGACAGCCCGAACCGCATCGTCAACGTCTCCTCCGTCGCGGGCCGCAAGGGCACGATCGGGCAGATCAATTACGGTGCGGCGAAATCCGG
>JAPPPC010000808.1:0-4383 GCA_028817685.1 Rhodospirillaceae bacterium | reverse complement strand
ATCACGATGAGCGCGGCGCGGGAATGGGCGCGCTATGGCGTCTGCGTGAACAGCGTCTGCTTCGGCGTCGTGGAAACCCCGATGACCGAAGTCATCCGCAGCCCGAAATTCGCCGAGCGGACGATGGCCGGCATCCCGATGGGACGGGTGACGACGCCGGACGAGGTCGCCGGACCCTGCTGTTTCCTGCTGTCGGATACGGCGAGCTACGTCACCGGCCAGCATCTCAACATCGACGGCGGCTCGCATATCGGATTCTAGAGTCCGGTCAGGACAGGCCGACCATCCCGGACCAATAGTGGCGCTCGTCACCAGTGGTCTCGACATCGTGGCGGTGCAGAAAGGACAACGTCCCATCCGTGCCGACCTTGAAGACGGACAGGCCCGCCGGAACGTGGCGGGTCTGATCGTCCTCCACGATGTGGAGCCCCATGATGCTGGCCGCGACCAACAATCGCCCGCCCGGATCGATCGAGAACGTGCGTACATGGATCGACCGCGTCGGCGCGTGCTGCACCAAGGTGGGTGCACCGGACACCACGTCGATGGCGAAGACGGCGATGTTGTTCTCGCCGCCGCGGAACGGACTGCCCGCAGCAGCGCCGTGGTCGGACCGGTTCGCCACGTATACGAACTTCCCGTTGGGATGGATATGGATCGGCCCCGCGAGCTGCCGCGGCCGGACGTTGTCCGGTTCCGCGAGCGTGTCGCACACGAACGCCGGCGCCGGATCGACACGGCCGTTCGGGCAGGCGAACACACGTAGCTTGTTGGTTCGTTCGTCGGATACGTAGAGCCAGGGCCGCGTCGGATGGAAGACAACATGGCGGGGTCCGAACCCGAACCCGCCGCTGGGCGCGACCACCTGGTCCGGTACCAACCGGCCGCTGTCGTGACGGAAGCTGCGCAAGGCCCCGGGTGCCTCGGGCGCATCCGCTTTTGCATTGATGCCGCGATCGACGATCAGAACGCGGTCGCCCGCCGGGAACACCATCACCTGATGCGGGTAGTTGCCATACGCCAATCCATCGTCCTGCGGCACGGGCACGCCCAGCGTGCCATCCGGTTCGATAGGATGGACGGTCATACCGCCGCCGCCAAAATTATGGGCGCTGAAGACGTGCCCGCCAGCGGGATCGACGCAAAGATGCACCGCGCGGCGCGGCAGGGTACGCGCCTCACCATGCGGCCGCAGCGATCCGTCCTTTGCGATGGTCAGAGCGGTCACATGATTGCGGTTCGACGGGACGCCGGGGCCGCCGCTGCTGGTCGCAACGTAGAGGATGCGGTGCGTCGGGTGCGGCCACGCATATTGCACCTTGGCCGGCAATTCGATGGTGTCGCGGGCGGCCAAGGTTCCCGCCGCGACATCCACGGCGTAGTGCGTCAACCGCGCATCGACCGCGCTGTATAGCGCGACTCCTGTTTTCTCAGACATCGGCGCGGTCGATCACCCGTCGTCGCGCGGGTACTGCAGGACCAGCGCTTCCAACCCGTCACTGCCGGCGCGGATCTCGAAGCCATCCTCCGTATTCTCCACGACGACCATCGACCACAGCGGCAGTTCCTCGCCCTTGTTGATCAAACTGCCATTGCCGACGAAGACGTAGTAACCGCCGGCGATCGCTGGATCGGGTCCGGAGACTGCCATATCGGCGCCGAGCCGGACGATTTGCGCGCGCATGCCGTCATCATCCTCCAACGCGGTCTCCCAAGCCGCTTCGGTGCGGGCCTTCAGCACCGGGGCGATGGAGAATTCGACCGGGTCCGAGGTGAGGTTGCGCCGCTTGCTCGGCCGGATCTTCGCCCGCGCCTCTTCCTTGTTGTGAATATAGACGGGCTTGGAATCAGCCGTGATCATGCGCAGCGCGACGAAGGACAGGCCCTGCGGCCCCGCCGTGACCGGCCCGTAGGCGGTGTGACGGTCCTTGAACTGAATCGTCAACGGCTTCAATTCCTGGCCGCGGTTGCCGATGGTACCGGAGCCCGCGATGAAGAGCTGGAACATGGTCACGCCGTGGAAATGCGGCTTGATCGCTTCATGCGCCTGTAGTTCCGACATGGTCGCTTGTGGTCCGGGCGCGGCCTCGGTCGAGGTGCGCGGCCCGAAGAAGACGGTGCCCCAATGCTGGATCCCCGTCCCCGGGGAAATCACAATGTCCCGCTGGGCCAGCGCATCGGCGCCACTACGCGCGTAGATCATGGGGTCCCTCTCCGCCTGTTCGTCACGCCGGATCATAGCCTTCGGCCGCCCTAGCCATAAAGGTCTCGCCGCGCGCGGCTTTTCATAACCGACCGTGCGGTGCAGGATTGCCGCATGATGACCGATCGTATTCACCTTACCGTCGAAGAGGCGCAGGACATCTCGGAGCGCGCCATGCGCGGCGTGGGCTACGACGCCGAAGAGGCACGCATTCTCGCCGATCATGTGATGGACTGCGCATTATGCGGCTACGAATATTCGGGCCTGCCCAAGCTGCTGAACATCGTCGATGCCGGCTTCTTTCAGGAGCCGCGCCAGCCCTACCGAATCGTGAAGGAGACCGCCGTTTCAGCGCTGATCGACGGCGGCAACAATGTCGGCATGCTGGCGATCCATCACGCCACGCAGGAGGCAATCGCCCGCGCAACCCGGTACGGTTTCGCCATCATCTGCCTGTCGAACAGCTGGATGAGCGGCCGTAGCGCGCATTACTGCGAAATGATGGCGCGCGCCGGATTGGTCGGCATCCATACGGTCAGCGCGCACCCGCTGGTCGCGCCGTTCGGCGGGGCCGCGCGGGTGCTGGGCACCAACCCGATCGCTTTCGGCTTCCCCTGCGAGGGCGACCCGCTGGTGATCGACATGGGCACTTCTGCCTTCATGGGGACCGACCTGCAGTTCCGCGAACGCATGGGTACGCCGATCCCTGAAGGGGTCGCCCTCGATCCGCAAGGACGGCCGACCACCGATGCCGGCGAGGGCCAACGCGGCGCCTTGCTGCCATTTGGCGGACCGGAGGGCGGCTATAAGGGCTTCGGCCTGGCACTCGCCATGGAAGCGCTGGGCGTTCTCTGCGCCAGCGCCCGCGCGCCCGACGATATCCGCGGCTATATGATCATCGCCTTCAAGCCCGACCTGTTTATCCCGCTGGAAGACTACCGGCGCGATCTGGCGCAGCGAATTGCAGCCATTAAGGCGTCGCCCAAGCTGGAAGGCGTCGACGAGATCCGCATTCCGGGCGAGCGCAGCTACCGCACCCGGGACAGGCTGCGCCACGAGGGTATCGAAATCGACCGCAAAATCTACGACGCGCTTGGCCGTCTGGCGGAAGGCCAGCACAACCACGGTGCCGGGCCCGCCTGACCGCACCGGGTTGCGGCCCGCGCGAGAATATTCACACTACGCCGAGCGGGTTTAATCGAGGGGAGACGGATCGATGACGACATTCGTATTGCTACATGGCGCCTATCAGGGCGGCTGGATCTGGGGACCGGTGCGGCAGCGCCTGGAAGCGCAGGGCCATCGCGTCTATGCCCCCTCGCTCGATGGCTGTGGAGACCGGGCGCACGCAATGCGTTCCGGCATCAACACCGAAACCCATGGCGCCGAAATCGCCAAGCTGATCGAGATGGAAGACCTCAACGACGTGGTCCTCGTCGGCACCTCCAGCGGCGGTATGGTCCTGGCGGCGGCGGCGGAGCGCGCACGGGACCGCATCGCCCGGATCGTCCTTGCCGATGCGCTGGCACTTATGGATGGCGAGAAGATACGCGATATCGTGACCCGCAAGGGATCGGTCGAAAACGACCTGGCGGTCGGCCGCACGCCGGAGGACGCCGCCGGCAGCCTGTTCCAGGATCTTGATCCTGAACTGCGCCAATGGGCGATCGACCGAGTTACGCTGCATCCGCGGGCGTGCTTCTACGAGCCGGTCAAGCTGCCGAGTTTCTGGTCGCAGGACTGGAAGGCGACGGTGATTTTCTGCACCGAGGCCGTCAATCCCGGCCGCCCGCACCAGGAACGCGCGGCGGAGAAGCTGGGCGCCAGCTGGCACGAGATCGAGACCGGGCACTACCCGATGTTGAGCACACCGGACCGGCTGGTGGAGCTTATCCTGGCGGGGTGAAGCGTTTCGGGGGAAACATGACCAGCAATTCTGTATTGATCCGGTTCATCGGATCGATCTTTATCTTCTGGTTCCTGGCAGCCTGCCAGACCAACGAACCCAAAAATCTGGATTTGCGTCAAGGCAGTGCAGATTTGGGACTCGCGTTGGCACCTAAGGACGCCGACGGCATTCTGGTACTCGGGTTTCAAACCAAACGACACCCGCCGATCCACACCATGGAGTTTCGTTCATACGATCCGGCCACCCGGCGGTTGATTCCCGAGGCCAAAGG
>JAPPPC010000241.1 GCA_028817685.1 Rhodospirillaceae bacterium | reverse complement strand
ATGTCACCGGCGTATTCAGCAACACGCCTTCGACCGGCCCCTATCGCGGCGCCGGCCGGCCGGAAGCGGCCTACGTTCTTGAGCGAGCGATCGACACGGCGGCGGCGGAGCTGAACATCGAGCCGGCGGAACTGCGGCGGCGCAACTACATTCCGGAATCCGCGATCCCGTTCCAAACCGGCCTCGTCTTCAACTACGATTCCGGCCAGTTCGAGAAGAACATGGACACCGCGCTCGATATGATCGGCTATGACGGGTTCGCCGCCCGACAGGATGCGTCGAAGGCCGCCGGCAAGCTGCGCGGCATCGGCATCTCCAACGTCATCGAGCAGGCGGCGGGCGGGTTCCCGGAATGGGCGGAGATCCGCTTCGATCCCTCCGGCACGGTTACCGTGGTCATGGGCACGCACAATCACGGTCAGGGGCACGAGACCGTGTTCCGGCAAATGCTGGCGGACAAGCTGGGACTCGAGTTCGAGCAAATCCGCTATCAGCAGGGCGATACCATCGGCGGCATGGCCGGCACGGGCACCTTCGGGTCGCGTTCGACCAGCGTCGGCGGCTCCTCGCTACTGCTGGCCGCGGACAAGGTCGTCGACAAGGCACGCCGTATGGCGTCGCATCAGTTGGAGGCGGCGGAGGATGACCTCGAGTTCGCCGACGGCACCTTTACCGTTGCCGGTACGGATCGGACCATCACCCTGACCGAGTGCGCCAAGCTGCTGTCGAATTTCATGACCGCGCCACCGGGTATGGATGTCGGCCTCAACGAATGGGCGTCCTGGCGCCCGCCGGCGCCGAACTTCCCGAATGGCTGCCATGTCGCCGAAGTCGAGATCGATCCGGAAACCGGGACCCTCGACATCGCGCGTTACGTTGCGGTCGATGATGTCGGCACCGTGCTGAACCCACTGCTGCTCGACGGGCAATTGCATGGCGGCATCGTCCAGGGTGTCGGTCAGATCCTGTCGGAGGACGTGTCCTGGGACCGGGAGAGCGGCCAGATGATCACCGCTTCCTTCATGGATTACGTCATGCCGCGCGCCGACATGCTGCCAAACTTCGAGACGGCGGTGAATGAAGACGCGCCGACACCGACCAACGCAATGGGCATCAAGGGCGCCGGCGAGGCCGGTTGCGTCGGCGCCATGCCGGCTCTGATGAACGCCATCGTCAATGCGCTGCGGCCCGCCGGCGTGAGTACACTCGATATGCCGGCGACGCCGCAGCGCATCTGGCAAGCCCTGCAGGAGGCAAAAACGTCATGAAGGTCTATGAAGCCGTCCTTGACCAACTGATTGGCGGCGGGGTCCGCCACTTCGCCGGCATGGTCGGTTCGACCAGCGCCCCCTATGTGGGCACGCTCGCGCAGCGCAACGACGTCCGCTATATCGGCATTCGGCATGAACAGGTCGCAGCGTCCATGATGGACGCCACCGCACGGCTCAGCGGGCGGCCGGGTTGTGTCATGACCCATGGCGCCTCCGGCCTGCTTGCCGCCAGCCTCGGCATCGCGTCATCCGCCCTCGACTCCGTGCCGATGATCGCGCTCAGCACGACCCAGGAACGCCAGGCGATGGAGAAGGGTTGGTGGCAGACCAGCAGCGCCCTCGGCCCGCTTGCCGAAACGGCGAAATGGCAGACACGGGTCGAGCGGCCGGACCAGGCCGTCGGCGCGATCCGCCGCGCGCTGCGGGAATCCGTCACCGGAAAACCCGGTGTCGCGCAAATCGATATCCCCATCGACGTATCGACCGACGAGACGGGCTTGGACAGTTTGCCGTCCATCGCCGATCACAAGGCGCCGCTACACCGTTCCTGGCCCGACCCGCAGGCAGTCCAGCAATGTGCAAAGCTGATCCGCGACGCGGCGCGGCCGGTCATCCTCATCGGCGGCGGCGCCGCCTTCTCGGATGCGGGCAGCGCCTTGCTCGCCCTCGCCGAGGCGCTGCACGTCCCCGTGGTGAACACGCCGACGTCGCGATCGGTCGTGCCGGAGACACATGAGCTGGTTCTCGGTCCGTCCGGTATCGTCGGTTATGAGCCGATTGGCGATGCGATCCGCGAAGCCGACCTGATCATCGCCATCGGATCGCGCCTGTCCGACATCCAGACGTCGCGCGGCGACCTTTTGCCCGAAGACGCGCCGCTGATCCAGGTCGATATCGACGGCGCTGCGCTGGGCAAGGAATACACCCCGACGGTCGGTGTCGTCGCCGATGCGCGCGCCTTTACTGAAAGTTTGAACGAGACGCTTGGTGGCGTGGCGATACCCGATGCGCGGCGCGACTGGGTGGCCAGCCTGACCGGCCGCATCGCCGATTGGTACGCCGCATGGTACGACGCGACCCCGGACAACGGACAGGTGCAACCGCAGGAGATGGTCCGAGCCATGGCCGACCTGCCGGCGGACACCATCTTCACGCATGGCGCCGGCGATCACGGCTTCTTCGGCTTCATGGTGCCGGTCGCCGCTCCCGGTGCGCATCTGATGTCGACCCGGCTCGGCGCTATGGGCTGCGCGCTGGGGTCAGCGCTGGGGGCGAAACTGGAACGGCCGGATCAGCCGGTCGTCGCCTGCGTCGGCGACGGCGATTTCATGCTGCAGCTGGGCGATGTGGAAACGATGGTGCGCGAACGGCTGCCGGTCATCGTCACCGTGTTCAACAATTTCCGGCTGGGCTCGCAACGCAAGCGGGTCGAAGCCTATGGCCCGGTGATCGGCGTGGATCACGGCAATCCGGACTTCGCCAAGCTGGCCGAATTGTTCGGCTGCAACGGGTACCGGGTCGACCGGCCCGGTGATTTCGGTGCCGCTATGGATGCGGCTCTAGCCAGCGGCAGGCCCTGCATCATCGATGCGATTATGGACCCAGAAGCCCGTCCGCCGCGCACCGCGATCAGCCGAGAGGCGCGCTGACAAGGATGGAGGCGTAGCTCCGTTTGTAGACCCCTCTAGGCGGCGCTCAATTCGAACTTCGTGGCTTCGATCAACTCACGGCGCGCGGCGCGCAGTTCCGCGAAAGCGAATTCGAGGCGCTGCTCCATATCCTCGAAATCTTGATCGTCCGAGTCGTCACGAATTTCTTGAAGATGGCCGTCTACGGCGGCACTCAGGGTTTCGATCTCCCCGATGATCGCCTTGATGGCGTCGATCCTTTCAGTTTCCATATTCCCATTCCTTACATCTCTCCCCCTTTACGCGTTAACTGTGATGCCAGGGAATCGGAATGGTTGCTGTGACAGGCATCACAGAGATGCCGTATCAACGCGAACCTCGCCAAACCGTGATCAATCGGGAGCCATGCCCTTCTCCGCCAGCTCCTCCAGAGCGCCTTGATTCTTCGGCAAATCTTCGATTCCCATGCCCCGCAGAACGTATGGCGCCTTGGTGAACTGAATGTTCTGATAACCGACGATTTCGATGCGGTTGCCCCAGGGATCGAGAAAGTCCAGGAAACGGCCCGGCAGGACCTCGATATCGAGTTCGCCCAACCGCTGCCGCACGGCTTCCTTGTCGTCGACGACCAGCCCCACATGGCGGCGGTCGTCGGGCGCCTGTTCCCGGCCCTTCGAGAAATTGATGAACTGATCGCCGAGATCGATGAAGGCCATCGTCTCGCTCTTGCTGCGCAACTTGAAATCGAACAGCTCGCCGTAGAAGTCGAGCGCCTCGTCGATATCGCCGACCTCCAGCGCGATATGGTTGAAGCCGATCATGCGCGGTTTCTTCGCTGCCATCGTCTTTGTCTTTCATTCGTTTCAGGTTGCGATAAAGGTTGGGCCGCGCGCGTGATTTTCAACCGCGCGGCGGATGGTCGTCCGAAAATGTGGTCCGGTAGAGCAGCCGGTCATGACCGTCATAATCGTTCACGGCGAAATGCAGGGTCGACCGGTTGTCCCAGATCACCAGATCACCGGCCTGCCAGCGGTGGCGGCAACAGAACTCCGGCCGCGTCGCGTGCCAGTACAACCGGTCCAGAACCGGTGCGCTCTCCGCCTCAGACATGCCGTCGAGACGGGCGGTGTAGACCGGGTTGAGGAAGAGCGATTTGCGGCCGGTTTCCGGATGCTTCCGGACGGCGGGATGAAAGGTCTCGCGATCCGCTTCCGGATCGTTGCGCACCATCTTGATGGTGCTGCGTTGCCGCCCCTTGGGCGCGAACTTCACCCCGTGCGGCTTGCCGACATGGATTGCGGCACGTCCGTCGACGATGTTCTTCAGATCGTCCGGCAAGGTCTCGTACGCCGCAGTCTGATTTGACCACACGGTGTCGCCGCCGACCTCGGGCACTTCGATCGCGGTCAACAGCGAGCCGGCGGGCGGATGCCCTAGAAAGCTGAAGTCCGAATGCCAATTGCCGCCGAAGACGGCGACCTTGCGGTCCGTCGCCTTCTTTGCCACGCCGATGACATCAGGGTCATCGGGCATCGCCTCGACATAGGGCAACCGCTGAAGCGGCCCAAAGCGCGTCGTCACCCGTTTCAAATTTGCGATATCCAGGAACTGGTCACGAAAGAAGAGAACCTGATGCGTCCAAAGCGCCTGGCGAAGCGCCTCGGCCAGAGTTTCATCGACTTCGCTGGCGAGATCGACGCCTTCCACGAACGCGCCGATATTGCCGGTCACGGGGAGGACGGAAAGCATGCTCTTTATCGTCAGGCGATCTCGAAATGCGCTTCGACCGGTTCGCGCAATGTACCGTTGATCGGCAGGATGTCCTGCGGACAGGCGGAGAACGCCACGATCAGATCCATTTCCGCCCGCAGCGCGATGTAGTCACCCGGTTTGGTGACCGGCGCCTCGAAACTGAGACCGCCCGCTTCTGTCCAGGGAATGTTCATGAACAGGTTGAGCGGGCTCGGCGTCTTCGGCGCCTTGGCCCCAATGGCGTCGAGCGCCGCGTGCAGATTGTCGCTGCAATTGTCGTGATACTCGGTGCAGCCGAGCAGTCCATAACGGTAGTTGTCACAGGCCGCGATCAGCGTGTCATGCACGCCAGGCGAGGTGTCTTCCAAAATCGTAAGCATGGCCCGCCGGTTGTTGCTGTAGAAGGCATCGCCCACATCGAGCCGCATCTTCAGGACGGTCGCCCGTGTCGCCTCCATCGACATGCACTCGTCCATGTCTTCCGGATTGAACGCCCAGGTATCAACGACTTGCGCCCCGTGCGTGTTGACGACCTTCACGGTCTGGCCCTTGGAGACCCGCGCCGCCTTGCCGCGCCGGGCCGGAATTTCGATCGTGTCCGTCATTTCTCAGCTCCCCCTGTCACGATGCCGTCTTCTCCACGGCATATTGCTGGGTCCCGCGATGCAGGACCGTATCAGTCAGCACGATCTGGTCGGGCAGGAAAGTCGTTTCATCCTCCAGCGCGCGATAGATCGGCTCGAAATCCTTGTAGCATGCCGCCAACAGCGCCTCGAAACCGTCGATCGCGAAATAGGTTTGCTGAAAATCGTCGATCCGGTAGTCGGTTTGCATCACCCGCTGCAGGTCGAAGGCGACCCGGTTCGGTGAATCGTCTTCCAGCGCAAACACGCTTTCGGTGCGGGAGGACAAAATGCCGGCACCATAGATCCGCAAGCCGTCCGATGTGTGCATCAGTCCGAACTCGACCGTGTACCAGTAAAGGCGTGCCAGATGGTGCAACGCATCGAATGTCAGCGACCGCAGCCCGCCCTGGCCATAGGCTTCCATGTAGTCGGCGAAAACCGGGTGGGCGAGCATCGGCACATGGCCGAAAATATCGTGAAAGACATCAGGTTCGCTGAGATAGTCCATCTCTTCCGGCTTGCGCATGAAGCGCCCGGCGGGAAACTGCCGGTTTGCGAGCAATTTGAAAAATGCGGCATCGGGCACCAGTCCCGGCACCGCGACCACCCGCCAACCTGTCAGGGCGTGCAACGCCTCGTTCAGCACGGAAAAGTCCGGGATACCGCCATCGTTGAGGTTCAGCTTTTCGAGACCGTCCAAAAACGCCTGGCAGGCGCGTCCCGGCAGCAGCGCCACTTGGCGCTCGTACAAGCGCCGCCAGGTATCGTGTTCCAGCGCCGTATAGCCGGCCCAGTCCTGGTCGATCGTGTAGTCGCTATCGAGATCGGTCGTATGCTTCGGGGAACCCATGGCCGTTCTCACTAGGAAACTCGGCATCATCCTATCAAATAGGGTCTTTCGGGGGACATTTGAATTGGACGCTTGTCCCCGGGCCGCAATTCATGGTGTCGTACGAACCACCCGAAGCTGAATCATGCCGGATGCCATGCCAAAGCTGCTTAC
>JAPPPC010000159.1 GCA_028817685.1 Rhodospirillaceae bacterium | reverse complement strand
TCAGATCGAGGCCTTCCGCAAGCGGCCCGGGCTCAAGGACCGCGACCCCAACCATTATTTCGCCATCGGCGACACCGAGGACGTGATCGCGAAGCTGCGCGAATTCGTCGCCGCCGGCGCCTTCAAGTTCGTCATGCGGCCCATCGCGAACAACGACGACGAGATGATGTCGCAAACCCAGCGCCTGATCGATGAGGTGTTCCCGGTGGTCTATGACAAGGGATTCGAGGCGTCCGCCGCGTCATAGACGACACGCCCGCCGGTCAGGACAAGGTCGGCGGTAATGTCCGGAATTTTCGCTTCGTCGATCGTCATCGGGTCGTCCGACAGCACGGCGATATCGGCGAACTTGCCCGGCTCCAACGTACCTTTCACATCTTCCTCGAAGGTCAGGTAAGCGCCTTCGCGGCTGGCGCAGGCCAGCGCCTCTTCCCGCGTGACGCATTCTTTCGGTGATATCGGCGCGCCGGTTTCCTCCGCGATGCGCGCGGTGGCGTGCCAGACGGAGTGGAACAGCGAGGGCGGGACATTGTCGGTCGCCAGCGAGACCCGGACCCCGGCATCCAGCAGCGACCGTATCGGCGCGATATGGCCGGCATTCGCGCCCAGTTCGCGGGCCAGCATGGCGCCCTCCTGATAGATGTAGCGGCCGGAATAGACCGTCAGCACGATGCCGAGATCGCGAATTCGGGCGATTTCGTCCGGCGACAGGACACCGACATGCTCGATCACCCAGCGCTTGTCGCCGATCGGCACCTGCCGGTCGACCTTCTCGTACAGATCCAGAATGTTGGGGGTGAAGCTGCCGATGCGGATGTTGTGCCGCGCGGCATCGGTCATCATGTCGACCATGACGTCTTCCGGCAGGGCGGCGTCGTAGTTGAAGCCGGCCCAGCCGGAATAGGGCGCGGTGGCGGCGCGCAGTAAATTCTCCTCCGAATAATCGGATTCGGTATAGAGACCGCCGGCGCGCAGATAGTCGTCGCCCAGCCCCCGGCCCGACAGCCAGGCGCCCCAGGACTCGAGCAATTCGCCGACGACATCGCTGTCCGGTGCCGGCCAGGACGGGCTGAACATGAGGTGCGCGCGGACTGGCGTCGGGCCTTCGTCGCGCAGCGCCTGATAGGCGGCCAACACCTCGGCCGCGATGCCATGTCCTTCGAACACGCTGGTCGTGCCCATCGAATTGTAGATGCGCATCGAGTCGCGCAAGCCCGCGATCCGGTCCTCCAGGGTGAAGCGCGGGATGACCGACATCAGGGTGTGTTCGACCAGCGGCTTGTAGTTGAATTCGTGCAGCACGCCGGTCGGTTCGCCCGTCGCGTGATCCTTGTCGATCTGGATGGTCGCCGCCGGCGGGATCGTGTTGCGCGTGATGCCGGCGATTTCCAGCGCCTTGGTATTGGCGATGGAGACGAGCGGCAATGTGTTGCGCCAATGGCCCCAGATCGCGCGGATATAGACCGGATTGTCAGGCGCCACCCGGTCGAGCTCGTGCCGGTTCGGCACCCGTCCCTCGCGCAGATTGCCGGGCACGCCGGTGTAGAAGGGTGGGTCGCCGATCGGCATGGTGACGATCCATTCGCCCGGTTCCGCGTCGCGCACCAGGGCCGCGATCCGCTCCAGAATGTCGTCGATACAGGCGGCACCCGCGAGCGACGGCAACTGCAGCTTCAGCCCTTCGCGGTCCATATGGGCGTGCCCGTCGATCAGGCCGGGGATGGCCGTGCGGCCGGCAAGATCGATGCGCGCCGCGTCCGGCCCTGCCGCCGCAGCCGCAGTGTCTCCCACCGCCAGGATGCGATCGCCGGAAACCGCGATCGCCTCGGCGACGGTTCCTTGCGCGTCGAGGGTGAGGATTTTGCCGCCACTCAAGAGCAGAGTGCTGTCATTCTCGGTCATCATGTGTTCCGCCCGTTCGGTCAAGCCGTATCAGAAAGCCGGTTTAAGGCGCTTGTCAATTGTCGCGGTCGCCCGCCAAATCCTTCGGCCGCAAAACCACCATCGCCAGCAGACCGAGCGCCATGATCGCGCCGACATGCGCGAAGGCGATGCCCCAGGCGAAGGCGCTTTCGCCGCCCGCCAGGTCGAGGATCGCACCCATCACCAAGGGACCGACGAAACCGCCGGCATAGCCCAGCGTGGAATGCACCGCCATGGTCGCGCCGCGCTGTCCGGGCAGGGCGCTGCCGACCGTGCCGGCGGTCAGCGAGGAGGAATCCGCCCAGATCAGAATGCCGTAGACGATGCACAGGCCGGCCGCCAGCTCGTAGGAGATGCCGGAGGTGAAACCGATGACACAAGCCACCACCATCGAGCCCAGCATGACGCAGATGATGAAACGCCGGCGCCCGATCCGGCGCGCCACCTCGTTGCCGGAGACACTGGCCCAGACCCCGGCCAGGCTCAGCACCGTCGCGATGGCCGCAGGCGCCAGCAAGGTCGTCCCGCCGCCGGTCGTCGCCAGGGCGAAGGTCAGGAAGGTGACGACCCAGGCCCGGAGCGCGTTCATCTCCCAGGTGTGGAAACAGTATCCCAGCGAGTAGGCGAGGGCCGAGCGGTTGCGCAGCACGGGCCTGAAATCGAGCAGACCCGCCTGACCGGCGTCGCCGGCCGGCTTCGGTTCCCGGCTCGGCAGAAGGAACGCCATGATCAGGAAGGCGAGAAGCGCGCAAACGCCGCCGAATGCGATACCCCAGCGCCAGCCGAACCAGCTCGCGATCGTGCTGGCGACGATGAACGAGGCCGCGCCGCTGACACCGACGCTGCCGGCATGGAAGGCGACGCCGCGCGATTGCTGCGGGCCTTCGACGAAATCGCTGAGCGCCTTCAGGCCCGGCATATAGGTCCCGGCCCAGCCGACCCCGGCGATCAGGCGGAAGACGAAGGCCGACCAGAAACCGTCCGCCAAGGTCGCGTATCCGAGCGCCGCGACGGCGGTCAACAGGACCGCGCCGAGATAGATCCGTTTCGGGTCGATGCGGTCGGTCAGGGAGACCAGGACCGGGACCGTCGCGGTGTAGCTGAGATAGAAGGCGCCGATGATCCAGCCCGCTTCCGTGCCGCTGAGATCCCAACGGTCGATGAAGGTGGGCAGCAGAGCAGGCACCGCGAAGGCGCCGATCTGCGCGAAGACCTGCGCGGTGCAGACGATGGCGATGATCCGGACGGGCGACACGGGGCCGGCCGCTCTAACCCAGGCCGAGGGACGAACCGATTTTCTCGACCGCTTTCAGGCCCGATCCGGTCAGGACCGCGGCCACGCTTTCGCCCGGGCGGATGGCGCCCTGCGCGATCAGTTTGGTCAGGCCGGCGCCGACGGCACCGGTCGTCGGTTCGACGAAAAAGCCCTGGCGGGCCAATTGCGTGAAGCCCTGGACGATCTCTTCTTCGGAGACCGTGATGATGGACCCGTCGCTCTCGCGCACCGCGGTGAGCACCTCGCGCAGCCGCACCGGTGTCGCCGACGCGATCCCGTCGGCGATGGAGGGCTGGGCCGGGAACGGTCTTATGGTCTCGTCGCCGGATTCGAACGCGGCGTGGTAGGGTGCGCAGTGCGCGGCCTGGACGGCATAAATCCGCGGCAGCCGGTCGATTTGTCCCGCCGCCAGCAGTTCCGCAAAGCCGAGATGGCTGCCCATAATGTTGCTGCCCTGGCCGAGGGGCGCCACGACGCAATCCGGTGCGCGGAAACCGAGCTGTTCCCACAGTTCGAAGGCCAAGGTCTTGGTGCCTTCCAGAAAGAAGGGTTGATGGTTGTGGCTCGCATAAAAGGTCGTTTCGGATTCGGCCAGCGCCGCGTCCGCGACATCGTCCCGCGTGCCCTCGATGGCGACGACGTCGGCGCCCATGGCCGCCATTTGAATCTTCTTGGCGGCCGGCGCCGCGGCCGGCACCATGATGCGGCAATCGAGGTCGAGCGCCGCGGCATAGGTCGCCGCCGACGCGCCGGCATTGCCGGACGAATCCTCCAGGATCGCGGTCACGCCGACCTGTTTCAGGTAGTTGAACATGATCGCGGTACCGCGATCCTTGAACGAACCGGACACCATCAGATAGTCCGCCTTCATGTGAACCGGAAACCCGTCCCAATCCGCCGCAAGGAGCGGCGTCCAACCGGCGCCCAATGTTGCTTCCGGCGTCTCCGGCAGGCGCACGGCCGGACGGTAGCGCCACAGCGAGTTTTCATCGCGGTCGATCTCTTCCGGCGCAATTCCGGTGCCCGGCGTGAGGTTGACGTAGCCGCCATCGTCCGGCGCTTTCCACAGCGCTTTGTCCGTCGGCCAGGTCTTGCCGGTGCGGGGATTGATGTATCGGGGGGCGGTCATTTCATCAGCCCCTTCGATTCGATCCAGTCCTGGACCAACGCCGCGACCGCGTCCGAATTGTCGTCCATCATGGGAAAATGCGAGTTGCCGTGAATGCCGCGCGCCGGCAGATCGATGATGTCCAGGCTGCCGCCCACCGCGCGCAGGGCGTCGCGGTAGTCCTTGATCCGTTGCTGGTAACCGGGCCAGCGCGTGCCCTCTTCGATGAAATCGCCCCAGACCACCAGATGCGGAATATCGCGCACTGTCGACACGTCGACCTGATCGGGCAGCGGGGTGCCCGAAGGTTCGATGCCGATGACCGCGCGGACCTTGTCCGGGGCATGCTGCGCCGCCGTGAACCCGAAATTGCCGGACTGGCTGTGTGACATCACCACGGCGGGGCCGACTTCCTGGATTAGCGCGTCGTAGGCGGCTTGCGTGGCCGCATCGTTGACCGTCCAGCGCGGCACCGTCTGCCGCACGAATCCGTCGAACGCGTCGACGGGAAAGCGCTGCCCGTCATAGGCGCGGCATTTGTCCCGATCCTCGTGCCAGGAGCCGACGGGACCCACGCGGAATCCCTCCCAGCATTCCTGTTTGGTCCGCACGAAGGGGTCGCCGCCATAGACACCCGGCAGCGGGGAGAAGGAGGCCCGGCCGCGCTCCACGGCGTCGGATACATAGACATCGTGGCCGAATTCGAGGAACGCCATCTGCCAGCCGGGCCGGCCATCCGGTGTGTCTTCCCAGGTAACGCCGGTCATGCCGCCGCCATGCCACATCAGCAAGGGATATCGCGCGCGTGGTGCGGCGAGCCGAACATACTGAACGTAGATCTGTTCGACCTCATAGGTGCCGTTCTGGTCGATGACGCGAACCGGTCCGCCCGGGGTCAGGACGTCCTCGCGTGGGGGAATGCCGCTAACGGTGGCTTCGCGGCCGGGAAGATGAAAACTCCCGACCCGATCGATTTCAATAGTCATTGAACTGCGGCGCGTTGGTGCCGCTGCCGCCTCTCAGAGTGGATAGACGCGAGAGACTTTACGCCGTTTTCGAAGCGCAGGAAATGCATTGTGCGGCGTACGGGATCACTTCCAGGCGCTTTTCGCCAACCGGTTCGCCGCAGGTCGCACAGTCCCCGTATGTGCCTTCCTCGATACGGTTCAAGGCGGCGTTGATCTGCGAAATTTCCAGAAGGGCGGAGCTTTCGAGTCCTTCGAGGACCTCATCCGCCTCGGCTTCGGTCGCTTGCTCGGCGAAGTCGGGGTTCGCGGGTTCGCGCAGGTCGCCTTCGATTTCGTCGACCTTATCGTTCAGGAACTGAAGCCGTTCTTCCAGCTGTGCCTTGATGCTTTCTAGATCCGCCATTGCCTCGCCTTTCAGGTCCGGCTTTGTCACCATCCGCTATTTACATTAGGTGATGGTTGAATGACTTATCAAGCCCACATGCCCTGCGTGTCGATAAGGATCTTCTGGTCCAAAGTCGCCCGGTTGAGCTGTTGGAACGCCCGATGCGGGACAAGAAGCAGGACGATGTCCGCTCTTTCGATAGCGTCCGCCGCTTCCGTGAAGATGGTGTTGGGCTTGCCTTCAAGGGATGGCGGCAACTCTCCGATATGCGGTTCCACGATGAGAACTTCGCCCACTTCGGAATCCGCAAGATGCTCTGCAATTCTGAGGGCAGGGCTTTCGCGCAGATCGTCGATATCCGGCTTATAGGCGAGCCCAAGACAAGCGATGACCGGGGCCTTGAACCGGGACGCATGTGCTTCGACTTTGGAGATGACGTGATCCGGTTTGCCGCGCTGGCGGCGGTGGCCAGCACAGATTTCTCGGATTTCCGGCCAGTCAGTGGCGCAAAGATTACACGTAAAGACACCCGCTCACCCTCCTGCTGCAGTGGTGTTGAGAAGCTTGTCCCAATCAAACCGCAGCGTGGCGGGGGCGGCTATGACCTAAATCAAACCGCGC
>JAPPPC010000662.1 GCA_028817685.1 Rhodospirillaceae bacterium | reverse complement strand
ATCCGTGGAATGCGGTCGTTCCGACGACTGTGCCCGACGCGGAGATTGAAGCCACGGAGCCGGTACCGCTATTGACCGAGCCTTTCAAAACGGCATCCGCTGTTCTTGTCTTCCTGGTCGATCTGAGGGTCGTCGCTTCGGTTGACCAGTATCTCGACCGGATCGGCATCATTAGCGGTGCGTCGATCTATCCGTTCGTTTGGAATGTGCTTTTGCTCGCGCGGCAGGCGGGCTATGGCGGGACGATTACGACCCTGGCGGTAACACAGGAACCGGCAATGCGCGAACTGCTCGGCATTCCAGAGGATTTCGGTGTCTGCGCTGTCGTGCCGCTTGGCAAGCCTGTGAAACAGTTGACCAAATTGCGGCGTCTGTCCGTTGAAGAACTCGCGACCTGCGAGCGCTTCGACGGTGAAACTTTCGCAAAGCCTTAAGAGGAGAAAATAGATGCCACACTTGCAGCGCGGTGATGCTCGTCTGTATTACGAAGATTGCGGATCAGGCACGCCTATTCTGCTCACGCACGGGTTCGGCGCGTCTACGGGGATGTGGCGTGGTCAGGTTGAAGCCTTTCAAAACCGCTACCGTTTGATTCCCTGGGACATGCGCGGGCACGGACAAACCGAGTGTCCGGAAGACCTTTCCCACTTTAGCCAGGCTTTGACCGATGACGATATGGCGGCCCTGCTCGATCACCTGGAGATCGATCAGGCGGTGATCGCCGGGCATTCGCTCGGTGGGTTCATGTCGCTGTCCTTCAATGTGGCCCATCCGGACCGGGTGAAAGCGCTGGTATTGCAAGGCTGCGGGCCGGGCTATCGGCGCGACGAGCCGCGGTTGGCCTGGAACGAGCGGGCCGAGCGGCGCGCGCGTACCTTGGAGGAGGGTGGTTTACCCGCACTTGGCGGTGGCGCTGAGGTCGGAGAGAGCGTGCAAGGATCCGCGAACGGTCTGGCTTTGGCGGCCCGTGGCATCCTCAGCCAGGTCGACTCCCGCGTCATGGACAGTTTGAAGGGAATTTCAGTGCCAACCCTCGTCATCTGCGGCGATGGCGACAAACCCTATGTCGATGGCGCGCGCTATATGGGCGACAGAATTCCCGGCGCGACATATGTGGAAGTGCCCGGCGCGGGTCACGGGGTCAATGTCGAAAAGCCGGACGCCGTGAATGCTGCCCTGGAGGCATTTCTAGGCGATCTGTAGCGGCCGGTTCATTCCAAGGAGTTTGGCTGGGGATATAGGATTCGAACCTATAATACTTGATTCAGAGTCAAGCGTGTTACCGTTACACCAATCCCCACCGCCCGCGTCTGGATGACGGGAAGGGGCGCTCTTTATCACACCGGATCGGGTTTGTGTAGCGTTTCGAACCCACTTGATGCGCCGTTCAGACCGGCATATTTGGCCTGCCCGTTCGAATCGGATATGTTTCAACTAAGTAAAAAAAGGGTCGTCTCGTAACTTATGGGAGACGATACCTGATAAGACAATGAACAGGCCGAGGAGGCGATGGTGGCGTATGTTAAGCCGCGCTGGCGTCGTGACGTAGAACGAAGGCATGGCGAGGAGACGGGCCGCCATGCCTATACGTTCGCCGCGATCGACCTGGGAACCAACAATTGCCGCCTTCTCGTCGCCCGTCCCTCCGGCGACAGTTTCCGCGTGATAGACGCGTTTTCCCGCATCGTCCGGCTTGGAGAAGGGATGCGGGAGACGGGTGCACTCACCGATGCTGCGATGTCTCGAACCGTTGATGCGTTGCGTATTTGCGCTGCGAAGATGCGCCGGCGGCGGGTCGATAGGGCACGCCTCGTGGCAACAGACGCGTGCCGTCGCGCCGCTAACAGCAGCGGTTTTCTGGAGCAGGTGGCGTCGGAAACCGGATTGCATCTGGAAATCATTTCCCCGGAAGAGGAAGCGCGGTTGGCACTGGGGGGGTGTGCTCCCCTTTTCGCGCCGGACAAGCGACGCGCGCTGGTGTTCGATATCGGCGGTGGGAGCACTGAGGTCATGGTGCTCGACACGGATGCGTCCGGTACGCAGGGCGATTGCGCGACCGGCGAAGGCTGTTGGATGTCGATGCCATTCGGTGTCGTTAGTCTGAGCGAGAGATATGGCGGCGATGCGCTGTCGCGTGAAAGCTATGCAGCGATGATCGATGACGTCGATCAACGTCTGGCCCCGTTCTGCGCGCGGAATGGCATCGCCGGGTCGGCGCGGGACGGTGAGCTCCAGATGCTGGGCGCGTCGGGTACGGTCACAACCTTGACTGGGGTCTATCTCGATCTGCCGCGATACGACCGGTCGCAGGTAGACGGCGCCTATCTGGGTTTCTCGTCGATCCAGGAGATCAGTGACAAGCTGCGCCGTATGCGGTGCGCTGAGCGGGCAACCCACCCCTGCATCGGTGAAGACCGCGCCGACCTCGTGGTTGCCGGCTGCGCCATCCTCGAGGCGATGTGCCGACGTTGGCCGGTCGGTCAGTTGAGGGTCGCCGACCGCGGTCTGCGCGAAGGTATCCTGCTGGACCTGATGGTGGCGGCCGACAGGGAAAAGTCGGGTCGTGCCGAGGCGTAGGAAACCCGTCCGCGGCGACGTTTCGGTGGGCCGTGATAAGACGGTGAAGCTGAAAAAAGGGAGGGGACGAAAGGCGTCGTCCCGGCGCTGGCTCGAGCGCCAGCTCAACGATCCCTATGTCGCGGAAGCGAAACGGCGCGGTTACCGCAGCCGTGCCGCGTTCAAGCTGATCGAGCTTGATGACAAGTTCAAATTTCTGCGGGCCGGCGCACGCGTGGCCGATCTGGGGGCGGCGCCCGGCGGCTGGACGCAGGTGGCCTTGGAACGGGTCAGCTCTTCCGGGCGGGTGGTCGGGATCGATCTGACTCCGATCGAGCCGATCGGGGGCGCCACTCTGCTGACCGGCGATGTGCGCGATCGGGAGACGGAGCAGGATCTCATTGCCGCTCTGCGCGGTCATGCGGACGTGGTGCTGTCCGACATGGCTGCCGCCTCGACCGGCCATGCGGCGACCGATCACCTGCGTGTCGTCGGATTGATCGAAACAGCGCTTGAATTCGCGGACGCGGTCTTGGCACCAGGGGGTGCCTTCGTTGCCAAGGTTCTGCAAGGTGGGACCGAGCGCGACCTGTTGACTCGCCTGCGCCGTGATTTCGCCAAGGTCTCGCATGCCAAGCCGGGGGCGAGCCGCAAGGAGTCGGCGGAGATGTATGTGGTCGCAACCGGCTATCGGGCGACCCAAATCGAGCAAAAATAGTCCAGATACGGCCATTCGCTAGGACAGCCTTGTCATTTTGTGGATAAAATTCACGAAAATTTTAAAGCGAGGTGCATTTCGCATCGAAAATTAGCCATTTACGGCTTGGCTTGGTGCATGAGCGCTGTATGATCGTCGAAACGGATGGAGAGACGATATGCAGATACGTGAGGCGCTGACATTCGACGATGTCTTACTCGAACCCGCGAAGTCTGCGGTCCTCCCCGCCGAGACCGATACCAGCACGATGCTGACGAACAAGGTCAGGCTCGGTATTCCCTTGGTTTCCTCCGCCATGGATACGGTAACCGAAGGACGGCTGGCGATCGCAATGGCGCAGGCCGGTGGGTTGGGCGTCATTCACAAGAATCTGTCGATCGAAGAGCAGTCCGGCGAAGTCCGCAAGGTCAAACGTTTCGAATCGGGCATGGTCGTCGATCCGATCACGATCACGCCGGAAAAGACCTTGTCCGACGCGTTGCGCCTGATGGATCAGAACAGTATTTCCGGGATCCCCGTCGTCGCAAAGCGCAGCGGTAAGCTCGTTGGCATATTGACCAACCGTGACGTTCGGTTCGCCAACGATCCGGATCAGGCGGTGCGGGAGCTCATGACCCGGCGCGGGCTTATCACCGTGCGGGAAGGGGTCGGACATGACGAGGCGAAACGGCTGCTGCACGAGAATCGGATCGAGAAGCTGCTCGTCGTCGATGACGAGAAACACTGCGTCGGTTTGATCACCGTCAAGGATATCGAAAAGGCACAACGTTTCCCGAATGCCTGCAAGGACGAGAATGGCAGCCTCCGCGTCGCCGGTGCCGTCGGGGTGGGCGAGGACGGGCTGGAGCGCGCGGCCGCTCTGCTGGATGCCGGCTGCGACATCATTGTAATCGACACGGCGCATGGGCATTCCGAGGGCGTGTTGAAGTCGATCGACAGTGTGAAGAAGCTCAGCAACTACGCTCAGGTCGTCGCCGGTAACATCGCGACGTCCGATGGTGCCAAGGCACTGATCGATGCAGGGGCTGATGCGGTGAAGGTCGGCATCGGGCCAGGTTCGATCTGCACGACGCGGATCGTTGCCGGGGTCGGCGTGCCGCAATTGACCGCCGTCATGGACGCGGTGGAAGTCGGCCGCAAGCACGACATTCCGATCATCGCCGATGGTGGCATCAAATATTCCGGTGACCTCGCGAAAGCGATCGCCGCCGGCGCGAGCGGCGCCATGATCGGCTCGCTTTTCGCCGGGACAGACGAAGCGCCGGGCGAAGTACGCCTCTATCAGGGCCGGTCCTACAAATCCTATCGCGGTATGGGTTCCGTCGGCGCGATGGCACGCGGCTCGGCAGACCGATATTTCCAACAGGAAGTCTCGGATTCGCTGAAGCTCGTCCCGGAAGGCATCGAAGGGCAAGTCCCCTACAAAGGGCCCGTCGGCAACGTGATCCATCAACTGGTTGGCGGGCTGCGCGCGGCGATGGGCTACACCGGCAACGCAACGGTGCTGGACATGCAGACCCAGGCGAGTTTCCTTCGCGTTACCGACTCCGGCCTCCGCGAGGGCCACGTGCATGACGTGACGGTCACGCGCGAGGCGCCCAACTATCGCGCGGCGCCATGAGCGAGATGCGGATCAGAGTCGCGCGGCTCAACGACGCGGACGCGATTGCCAAGGTCTATGTGGAGACGTGGCGCAGCGCCTATGCCGGCTTGGTGCCGGATGACGTGCTGACCGGCATGTCGGAGTCGCGGCAACGACGGCAGTGGAAAGCCCAGATCGCCAGTGGCGATACTGTGATGGTTGCCGAACATCCGGAATATGGCATCGTCGGCATGGGGAGTTGCGGCCTCTGCCGCGATTGGCGGTTCGCCGGTTCGGGGGAAATCTACACCCTCTACGTCTTGCCCGATTGGCAAGACCAGGGGCACGGCCGCGATCTTCTGACGGCGATGCTCCGCGCCATGCGCAGCGCCGGATTCGATGGCGCCGTACTGTGGGTGCTCGCCGGCAATCCGTCCCGGTTCTTCTACGAAGCGATGGGCGGACGACAGGTGGCGCAGCGCGAGGAAAGGCTGTGGCAGACCGTTCTTCCCGAACTGGCGTATCAATGGCGCCCGTTGCCGCAACCGCTTCTGCTTGGCCGGTCGGCTCAGGATGACGACACGCTCCATGACGGCGGCGGTTCATGACCGACCGCGTATTGATCGTCGATTTTGGGAGCCAGGTGACCCAGTTGATCGCGCGGCGCGTGCGCGAAACCGGTGTTTACTGCGAGATTCACCCGTTCAATAAAGTGACCGCGGACAGTATCGAGGCCTTCGGACCGCAAGGCGTGATCCTGTCCGGCGGCCCGGCTTCTGTGCATGCCAGCGACACGCCGCGGGCGCCCGACAAGCTGTTCGAAATGGGCCTGCCCGTCCTTGGGATTTGTTATGGCGAGATGACCATGTGCGCCCAGCTTGGCGGCGAGGTGGTGCCGACCACTGAGCGCGAGTTCGGTCGCGCCTTCGTCGATGTCGCGGAGCCCTGCGCCCTCTACGAGGGCGTCTGGCAGCCTGGCGAACAGCATCAGGTCTGGATGAGCCACGGTGACAAGATCGTCGATATTCCAGATGGGTTCCGTGCTGTTGCTGCCTCCGACAGTTCGCCCTTTGCCGTGATCGCCCATGAGAGCAAGCCGTTCTATGGGGTGCAGTTCCACCCGGAAGTGGTGCACACGCTCGACGGGGCCAAGCTGTTGGGCAACTTCGTGCACAAGATAGCCGGATGTGCGGGCGACTGGACGATGGCGAACTTCCGCGAGGAAGAGATCGCCAAGATCCGCGCCCAGGTCGGTGACGGTAATGTCATCTGCGGCCTGTCCGGCGGCGTCGATTCCTCCGTTGCGGCGGTGCTGATCCATGAGGCGATCGGCGACCAACTGACCTGCATCTTCGTCGATCATGGATTGCTGCGCATGGGCGAGGCGGAACAGGTCGTCGAAACCTTCCGCGACCGTTTCAACATCAAGC
>JAPPPC010000299.1:1095-6296 GCA_028817685.1 Rhodospirillaceae bacterium | reverse complement strand
TGACGACATCGCCAGCCGTCAGGCCTGAATTCTGCAGTTTCTCCGGATCAAGCCAGATTCGCAGCGAATACTCCCGTTCACCGAACAGCGTGACACTGCCCACGCCCTGCAGCCGCAGCAACAGGTCGCGTACCCGCGTCTTGGCATAGTTCGACACGTAGAGCTGGTCGTAGGTATTGTCCGGCGACAGCATGTGCACGACCATCATCAGGTCGGGCGAGCTTTTGGTCGTCGTGATGCCGAGGCGCCGGACCTCTTCCGGCAAGCGGGGTTCGGCGATCGAAACCCGGTTCTGGACCAAAATCTGAGCGGTATCGAGATCGGTACCGAGTTTGAAGGTGATCGTCAGCGACATGGATCCGTCGCTGGTCGAGTAGGAGGACATGTAAAGCATGCCCTCGACACCGTTTATTTCCTGCTCCAGCGGGGTTGCCACGGTGCGCGCTACGGTCTGCGCATTGGCCCCTGGATAGCTCGCCCGGACGACGATGCTGGGCGGCGCGATTTCAGGGTATTGCGAGACCGGCAATGCGCCATAGGCAATCAGGCCGATGATAACGATAACTAGCGAGACGACCGTCGCGAATATCGGGCGATCGACGAAAAAGTGGGCGAATTTCATCGCTCTTGCCGCCCCGCCTTAGCGCCGTTTCCGGGCGAGCGGCAGTTCGGTTACCTGCGGGTTGACCGTCACACCCGGACGCACCCGCATCAAACCATTGACGATCAACGTCTCATCGCCGGTCAACCCGCGGCGTACCACGCGATAACCGTCGATCTGCGGTCCCGGCCGGATCACCTTGGCGGTGACCTTATTGCCCTCGCCCAGGGCGTATACGATGCGCCTGTCCTGATCGCTGGCGATCGCCTCGTCGGGGATCAGCACCCCCTTGTAGACAGGCGAGCCGGGGACGCTGATCCGTCCGAACAGACCTGGCAGAAGCAGTAGATCGTCGTTGGGGAAAACCGCGCGGCCGCGGATTGTGCCGCTTTCCTGATCGATCCTGTTGTCGACGAAATCGAGAAAACCGACTCGCGTCGCTTCTTTCTCGTCGCTCAAGCTGACGACCACCTCATACGGCGTTTCACGGCCGGACTTACGCTTACCCTCCTGCGCCATGCGCGCATAGGCGAGGTAGGACCGTTCGTCGACATCGAACACGAAATGGATTGGATTGACCGAAGCGATATTGGTCAAAATGGTTTCATTGGCGCTGACCAGGCTGCCGATGGAGATTTGCTTGGCACTAATCCGCCCGGCAATGGGAGCACGGATTTGGGTGAATTCCATATCCAGACGCGCGCGCTGTACGGCGGCCTTGGCGCCTTCGATTTCTGCCCGCGCCGCCGCGAAAGCCTCACGCCGCTGATCGACGACGGACCGTGAGATATTTCCGCGCTTCGACAGATTTTCAGCACGCTTCAACTCCTGGGTCGCGTACTGCAAGGCCGCTTCCGCGACTTTCAGGGCGGCACGCGCCTCCTCCAGCGCGGCTCGATACACCCTCTGGTCGATCGTGACCAGGAGCGTTCCCTCTTTGACCAGCTCGCCCTCGTCGAAATGGACCGCCTTGACGTATCCGGTTACGCGGGCCCGAATGTCGACATCCTCCACCGCCTGGAACCGGCCGGTGAAGTCGTCCCATTCTTTGATGTCTTTCACGATCGGCTTTGCGACCGAGACCTGCGGCGCTTGTGGTGCCTACGCCTGCTGCTGCGGCGTGTCACCGGGACAGGCGGCAAGGCCAAGAGAAGCTGCGGCCAAAACCAGAGTTTTCATTACGCCGTTCGAGAGGATTCCGTGCATGCTCAATCACCCCTTTGCTCTGCGTATCGAATGACTATTTTGGACCCTGGTTTCAACCTGCAATTCTCGCTGGGCAGGTCTGCAGTTCAGGCATGAAACATTCCGATAACGAATTCAAGACATAACCTGTGTCGCGAAATTCATTAATCCACCGCTGCCGGTTAAATCGGCATCACCGGTAATGTCACGTGCGACGGCCGGTCCGCGTCGTGAAATACGGTCTGATGCGCAACCGCCAAGACCGCATCGCGATAGTCATCGGCGCCGGTATTGTGATTGCGATCGAAATTGGGGAAATCGCTGCTCTGGATGTCAACGCGGATACGGTGTCCTTCCATGAATCGGTTGCCGGTCGGGTTCAAGGTAATGGCGAATTCATAGACCTTGCCGGGTTCGATCAATTCAGCCTTTTCGGTTCCGTTTCTGAATCGCGCACGCACCAGCCCGTAGCAAAGCTCCTGCGCGAAACCATCGGGGTGAATGTCGATCAGCTTTGCGACGAAATCCGTATCCGGTGCCGACGATGACGCGAACAGAGTCACTTCGACGGGCCCAACCACCTCTACCGGGACCTCCAAAGCGGCGGACGTGTAGCTCAAAATATCCTGCCGGCCGTCCAGGCGGCGCTGATCCATAGGTACCTGCTGACCCTCCATCGTATAGATGGTCATCACGGGATCACGCGGGTCGTAGTCGTACTCATCTGCCGGTTCCGCACCCGGCGGTTCCGGCGACAACACGCCATCGCCATCATTTCCATTCGCATGGCCTGCACTGTGCAGATACCACGGTGTCGGCAACATGCCACGCGGAGGCCACGTTTCCTCATCGCGCCACTCGTTGCGGCCCATGACGAAGATCTTCGCCCGCGGCCAGGCATCCGCCGCCGTCTCCTCACCCTTCAGCCATTTGCCGAACCAGGCGTCCGCGATGTCGAAATAGTCGCGTTGCGCCTCCGGGCCGAAATCCATCTCCCCGAGTTCCCGGTCGAGTGACATGGTCGTGTGCCCCCAGGGACCGACGATCAACCGTTGGTTCTCGCGCGCATGTTCCGTCATCGCGTTCTCGGTCATGCCGGTGAAATGTTTAATGGTGCCGACCTGCTGGTCATACCAGCCAGTCGCGCTCAGCACCGGCACCGCAACATCCTTATGCCGTTCCTCGTGGCGAAAATGATCCTTCACCGTGTCGCGCAGCAGTCGCTGCCAATACTCGGCCATCCCCGGCATGACATATTCCGGGATTTCTGAAATCGGCAGATACCACAGCCACTTGCTGCGATCGCGCGCCTCCCAAAGCGCGTCCGCCTCTTCCGTCGTCTTCGGCGCACCCTTGGCTTGCATGCGGTGCGCGAAGTCCGGGCTAATATTGATGATCGTCCAGGTCATGCGCCGGCCAAGCCGGATCACGCCGCTCATATGCCGGTCGAGATGGTTGGCGACGACCCCTTGAGCGAACATGCAAGCCAGATGCGGCGGACGGGTCGGCGCCATCTCCCATTGCGTCATCCCGCAATAGGAATTGCCGAAGGTGCCGACCTTGCCCGTCGAACCGGGCAATTCGGCGCACCATTCGACCGTATCATAACCGTCCGTGATGCAAGGATTTTCCGGGTCAGAACCCATATGCAAGCGCGCTTCGCCGTCGGAATCGTAGCGGCCGCGGATATCCTGATAGACGGTAATGTAACCGCGCGCCGCCATCTCATTGCCGATGCGCACATGCATATCGCGGCGCGTCTTGCCATACGGTGTCCGGCACAGGATCACGGGAAAGTCACCGTCGGCTTTCGGACGATAGATGTCGGCGCGCAGGATCACGCCATCGCGCATTGCCGCTTCGGCATTGTATTCGACCGTCACATCGTGGCGCATACCGTAGATCCTTCCATACGAGTCGACAGGCTGCGACCCTGGCAAAGGTCTCCGTAGCGGTCAACCAGCGCCAGACTTTACATACTCGTTTGGATGGTATTAATTCGGATACAAAGATTCGCAAAAATTGCGAACGCAGTGTCAACCGGGGCTCGAAAGATTTACGCGGGGAGTTCGTTGTGTTTCGCAGAATGATCGCCGCCACTGTAGTGGCAGCGGGCCTTGGCTTGTCAGGAACAGCTCAGGCCATCATCTCACACAATCAAAATGTGACGTCGGACGTTATTTTCGGCTCCGGCAACGCAAATGGCAGTTTTACGGTCGATCGGCAGAACGGTATCGAACTCGGACTGCGCGGAAAACTCCGCTTCGACACCAACAATCAGCCGCAAAACATCTTCAACAGCAACGGCGACGGCACCTTCAATTTTGCAGCAGGGATCGCACCGGGCGGATTCGGATTCGCGCCGAATGCGCCGACGACGCCGGTCTGGAATTTCGAATTCTCGATTAATTCGAATTTCGATGGCAATGGCGCCAACCTGGACAATTTCCTGTACCGCATCGGCATCGACTTCGATCCAGGTCCCGGTCAGTTTCTGCTCGATTTCGATCCTATCAATCAGCCGTTTGTGGATCATGCGATCGGGACGAACGCGACCGGTAACGGCGACGGCACGGTGGCGCCGTTTGGGGATACGGCAGCGTATGGCGCGCTAATCGCGAACAACAACCTGGCGCAGAATTCCTGGAATATGGAATTTTTCAACGACCCGCCTTTCGACGGTTTCGACCCCACCCTTGACGGCACCTATGACTTCTTCCTGATCGCCATGGATCAGCAGGAGAACGAACTGGCCCGAGTCGATATTCAGATTATCGTCGGCGCCGGCGCCTCCGTTCCGGAACCCAGCGCGATGGCCCTCATCGGTCTCGGCCTGGTCGGTCTCAGTCTAACGCGCCGACGCAGAAAGGCTTAGCCGCTTCGGGTCCAATTTAGGGGCCGCGTCTTGATCGCATCCATGGACGATGCCTACACTTTTTCTGCCGCTAGCAGGGAGTGAGGCCGTCCATGGATTTTGCCATCGAAGATTCCGTCGAGCAGAGCGCGTTTCGCGAGGAAGTTCGGGCTTGGCTCGACGAGAACATGCCCGATGGCATGGAATATCCGGTCGATCCCGGCGACCTGACCTTGGAGCAATATCAGCTGCGCCGTGAGTTGGGGCGGCGGCTCGGTGCGCAAGGCTGGCTCTATCCCAACATGCCGACGGAATATGGCGGCGGCGACCTGCCCGTGGAAAGAGTCGTCATCCTGCATGAAGAGATGGGCCGCGCCGGTCTGACCCTGCCGCCTTACTACGATGCGGGCGGCCGCATGGCGGCGCCAACGATCCTGGTCTGGGGCAGTGAAGAGCACAAGAATCGCTTCCTGCCGGAGATTTGCAGGGGGCTGGTGCGGACCTGGCAGTTGCTGAGCGAGCCCGGCGCGGGTTCCGATCTCGCCGGCATCAAGATGACGG
>JAPPPC010000299.1:0-1085 GCA_028817685.1 Rhodospirillaceae bacterium | reverse complement strand
GCCAGAAAATTTATGTGGGCAGCAGCCACGGCGCGGATCAAAGCTGGACGATCGTCGTTACCGATCCCGGCGGCGACCGGCACAAAAACCTGTCCTGGCTCATGATCCCGATGGACCTGCCCGGGATAACCGTGACGCCACTCAATCTCCTGACCGCCGGCGGCGAAGGCGGCAGCGGTTGCGGCCACAAGAACACGGTGTTTTTCGACGATGTACGCGTGCCGGCGGAAAACCTGGTCGGCGGTGAGAACAATGGCTGGAAGGTGGCGACGACCCATTTGGAGGTCGAACACGGTGGCGCCGGGCGGCTCGGCGACCGGCAGGTCATTCAGGATTTTATCGACTACGCAAAGTCAGAACAGGATGGCTATGCGCCGCTGGAAAGCGAGGCGGCCCGCGAAGCGCTGGTCGATCTTTATATCGAATCCGAGGTCACCCGACTGTTCGGCATCCGCAATTACTGGATGTCGCAGACCGGCCAGCCACGCTCTTACGAAGGTTCCCAGTTCAGTCTGCGCCGCAAGCTTAGCGGATTGGACATCGCGGAGAAGATGCTGGAAATCGCTGGCCCCTACGCGCTGACCAACGATGCCACATACGGGCCTCTGAACGGCGCGCTGGAACTGTACGGGCGCGAAGCCATCACCGCGCTGCATCCCGGCGCGACCACCGACATCCAGCGGGTCATCATGTCGCGCCGCATCGGTATCGGCCGGCAGGACCGCGAAAAAGCCGGCGCGCTTCGGTAAAGGAATAGAGCGATGGACCTTTCCCTCACCGAGACGCAGCAACTGATCCAGGACTCCACGCGCGATGTCGTGCGCAACAGCTTCGCCAAGGACGTGCTGCTGTCGCTCGACGACCAGCCGGTCCCGATGACCGACACCTTGTGGCGCGAGGCGGCGGCGTTGGGCTGGATGGGCATGGCGATCCCCGAAGCTTATGGCGGTACGGGCAACAGCCTGACGGACGTGGCCGTCCTGTACGAGGAGCTGGGCCGCGGCCCCGGTCCCGGGCCCCCCGCTTGACGCGAACCACGGTGGGGTGGTCGATGCGCGCCATGGCCTTGTACTCCTGCATCAACC
>JAPPPC010000201.1 GCA_028817685.1 Rhodospirillaceae bacterium | reverse complement strand
GCGTTCCGTAAGATGGCCAAGGAGTTCGAGCTGATCGGCGATATCCGCGGACGGGGTGTTTTGCTGGGCATCGAATTCGTGACGGACCGGGACAAGAAGACGCCTGCGAACAAGGAAGTCACGGCGATGTTCGAATACTGCCTGTCGCATGGCTTGATATTTCAGACGCGCGGGGTGCGCGACCTGAAGAACGTCATCCGGCTCGTGCCGCCGATGACCAGTAGTAATGAGGAAGTCGACCGAGCGATGTCGATCATGTATGACGCTTTGAGCACCGTCACCAAAGGACGGCGCAAGGGGAAGAACACAAAAAAGGCCGCAACGACGGCGTGACGTATAGAGGGAGAATTAGACCGTGAGTATTGCCAATCCATATCTCATGTTCTTGGGCGATGCGGCGGACCAGCTTGCCGCCAAGACCGCAAATGGCGTGGCCAAATGGCGACCGGAATGGTGCCTTGGCCAACTGCGCTTCGACGGCTGTAAGGCCGATGTCGGCTTGCCGGATATGACGCTGGAAGAAGGCGCCGCCGCCGGTGCGAAGACCTTGGTTGTCGGTGTGGTGAACCAGGGCGGCTATTTGCCGGATACGTGGATTTCCAGCCTGGAAACCGCGCTCGATCTTGGCATGGATATCGCCAGTGGGCTGCATATGCGTCTAACCGACCTGCCCGGCGTCGCCGCAAAGGCGGAGAAGCTCGGCCGCACTCTTTACGATGCGCGTCACCCGACCCGCGATTTCGCCACAGGGAAAGGCCACAAACGATCCGGCAAGCGTCTTCTTACCGTCGGTACCGACGTGTCTGTCGGCAAGATGTTTACCTCGCTTGCGATCGAGAAGGAGATGAAGGCGCGGGGCATGAAGGCGACCTTCCGGGCGACCGGGCAAACCGGCATTTTCATCGCAGGCGATGGCGTGTCCGTCGATGCGGTGGTCGCCGATTTCATTTCCGGCGCGACCGAATGGCTGACGCCAGACAATGACGACGATCATTGGGATGTGGTTGAAGGTCAAGGATCGTTGTTCCACGCAGCGTATGCCGGCGTCACGCTGGGTCTGCTGCACGGGGCGCAGCCGGATGCGATCGTACTGTGTCACGAGCCGACCCGGCCGCACATGCGCGGCACGCCGACCGTGCCCATGCCCGATCTGCAGGCGGTGATCGACGCGAATATCAGGGCAGGGCAGCTGACCAACCCGGATATTCGCTGCATCGGCGTGTCCGTAAATACGTCGGCCTTGTCCGACGGCGAAGCCGATAAGCTGCTGCAGGAACTGGAAGCCAAGCTTGGCTTGCCCTGTGTCGACGCGTTCCGGCACGGCGCGGCGCGCCTTGTCGACGCCATCTGATGCCGCAGCTTAAGGTCGCGCATCAGTCGTGGCCGCTGGCCACGGCCTTCACGATCTCACGTGGCAGCCGGACCAGTGCCGAAGTTGTGGTCGCCGAGATCAGCGACGGCGATCATGTCGGCCGGGCGGAGTGTATGCCTTATGCCCGGTACGACGAGACCGTGGAGGGTGTGATCGCCGATATCGAGCGGTTTGCCGGGCCGGTCTCGGACGGGCTTGACCGGGCGGCGCTGCAGGAAGCGCTGCCGGCGGGCGCGGCCCGGAACGCGCTCGATTGTGCGCTGTGGGATTTGGAGGCGAAGCGGCAAAGCAAACCGGTCTGGCAGCTTGCGGGACTGGATGCGCCAGGGCCGCTTGTGACGGCTTATACGCTGAGCCTGGATACACCGGAGAACATGGCCAAGGCGGCGGCGGAGAACGCGCACCGGCCGCTGATGAAGCTCAAGCTGACTGGTGACGGCGATATCGCCCGTGTCTCGGCGGTGCGAGAGGCTGCGCCGGACACCCGTATAATCGTCGATGCGAATGAAGGTTGGTCGCCGGAAATGGTCGAACCCTTCAGCGCGGAACTGGCGCCGCTAGGTGTCGAGATGATCGAGCAACCCATTCCGGCGGGACAAGATTCGGTGTTAGCGGATTGCGCACACCCGGTACCGATCTGTGCTGATGAGTCCTGCCACACCAGCGCCGATCTGGAGGCGCTCGACGGCCGCTACGAGTTCGTTAACATTAAGCTCGACAAGACCGGCGGCCTGACGGAGGCGCTGACCCTACGCGATGCGGCGCGGGCACGCGGGATGAAGATCATGGTCGGATGCATGATCGCCACATCCCTGGCGATGGCACCCGCGGTGTTGGTAGCGCAGGGCGCGGAGGTGGTCGATCTGGATGGGCCGCTGCTGCTGGCGAAAGATCATCCGGACGGTCTCGCTTACGAAGGCAGTTCCCTGAGCCCACCGGAGCCGGCGCTCTGGGGCTAAAGAGAGTCCACGGCGGCGATAAGCCGATCGACCTCTTCCTCCGTGTTGTAATAATGCACCGAAGCGCGAACGAGGGCGTCGATCTGACGGTCCGCCATATCGAGCAAGGTTGAACTACGCCGCGAAGCGGAGACGTTGAACCGCTGTGCCGCCAAAGTTTCCTTGATGTCTGCGGGGGCATGACCGTCGACGGTGAAGCTGACGATGCCGCATTTCTCCGCCCCGAGGTCGCGGACCGTGACGCCGGAAAGCGTGTCGAGGCCGGTTCGCAACCTTTGCGCCAACGCATAAATGCGGTCGCGTATGGCGTCCATGCCGAGATCGAGCGCGTAGTCAATCGCCGCGGCGAGACCGAGCCGCCCGGCGACGAAACTTTCCCAATTCTCGAAGCGGCGCGCGTCGTTGCGAACCTCATAGCTGTACGGCCCTGTGAGAGTCGCCGCATGCAGATCGAGCAAGGGTGGGTCCAGGGTTTCGATCAGCGGCTCCCGGACCCACAGGAATCCCGTCCCGCGGGGACCGCGGAGATATTTGCGCCCGGTCGCCGACAGCATGTCGCAGCCGATCGCTTTCACATCCATCGGTATCTGGCCGACGGACTGACAGGCATCGAGCAGGTAGTGAATGCCGTGCGCCTTGGCGACTTTGCCGACCTCCGCCGCCGGATTGACCAAACCGCCATTGGTCGGGATATGGGTAATCGCGATGAGTTTTGTGCGGTCGGTGATGCGCTCTTCCAAGGCCGAGACTGAAATCTGCCCGTGTTGGTCATTCGGTACCGCGATGATCTCGACGCCGCGCCGTTTGACCATGTGCAAATAGGCGATGTAGTTGGCGGCGTATTCTGCCTGCGCGGTCAAAATCTGATCGCCTTCCTGCCAGTCGATCGCGTAAAACGCCATGTCCCAAGCCCGCGTGGCGTTCTCGATATACGCGATTTCCTGCGGCTTACCGCCGACCAGCTGCGCTGCAGCGGCATATAAGTGCTCAAGCCGATCGGACGCCTCCGCCGCCGCTTCATATCCGCCGATCTCCGCCTCGCGATTGAGATGGGCGATCACCGTATCCAGTATCGGCTGCGGCGATAGTGCGGCGCCGGCGTTGTTGAAGTGTGCTTGGTTTTCACAGCCCGGTGTATCAGATCTTACCCGCGCAACGTCTATGGTCATACAGTCCTCCTTGCGACTGACCGGCAATTACCGCGAAGCCGACTGTACCGCAAGGATTCAGTCTGTATTGGATCGGGGCACCAAGGCCGTTTCAGGGAAATGAACGGTGATGGTTGTGCCCTCGCCCTCCGTGCTGTTCAAGGCGACGGTTGCGTCATGCATCTCCGCAAGCGATTTTACCAGCGCCAGACCCAGACCCGCGCCCTCGTAGCGCTGCAAGCCGCTCGCATCGAGTTGGACGAAAGGCGTAAACACGCGTTGCTGATCTTCTTCGGCGATACCGACGCCATTGTCCGCCACCACGATGTCCAGACCTTGGTTCTCCAAGGCGGAAACGGTGACCGCGCCGCCGCGCGGCGTGAACTTGACCGCATTGGTTAGCAGATTGAGCAGGATCTGTTTGACGCCGCGTTCCTCGCCGTTGAGGAAAGGCAGATCTTCGTCATATTCGCAGGAAACCTCGACACCGCCCGACTCCGCCCGATGCACCAGCATGCGGACGGCGGAGTCGATCGTCCGTGTAATGTCCATGGGATGCGGTCGTAATTCTCGGCGGCCGACTTCGATCTTGGATAGGTCCAGGATGTCGTCAATAACTGCCAGCAGATGCCGCCCGCTGTCATAGATGTCCGCAACGAAATCCTGATACTCGGCGCTGCCGAGCGGACCATAAAGTTCGTCGCGTAAGACTTCCGCAAATCCGATGACGGCATTGAGCGGCGTACGCAGTTCATGGGTCATGTTGGCCAGAAATTCCGATTTCGCCCGATCGGCCAACATGGCGCTGTCGCGCGCATCGATCTGCAGGCCTGCCGCATGCTTCTCGCTGGTGATATCGGTTAGCACCACGATGACACCGCCGTCCTGGGCGTGCCGTTCCCGGCTGCGGATCCAGCGGTCGGCGACCTGAAACTCGGCCCCCTCCAGTGATTGCGATGATTCGCCCAGGAGCCGTTCGCCGGTCGCCTGGCGACTTTCCTTCGCTTCGATTGAGTCGGACAGCGCCGGATGAAGTTTCAGGGCCCAGGGATTCGCAAGAACCAGATGGTCGGCAGCGTCGAAGACCAGTATCCCGACATCGATCGCGCCGATGACGGTTTCCAAAAGGTTTGTTCCCACTGTCGAGGTTCCGGACTCGCTCATCCCGCGCCGTGTTGTTGCGCTTGAGGAATATTCAAATTAGGGGAACTTCTAACCGCGGGCAAATTCGGCCGACATAGAATGTTGGTCCGACCTGTATATCGGTTCTAGTGGCGCCGCTTGTTGAATGCCCAGTTGCGCGCTCTGTTTTCGAGTTGGCGCTGCGCGCGATAGCTGCGGGGTGGCCAAGAGGACAGGGGTACACCGCGCACGACCTCGTTCACTTTTGGGTTCCGCACTGAGGGCTGGTTGGCCTGCCTCGTCTTTGCAAGCGCGACGCGGGTGTTGCGGCGTTCTTTTGCGTCGCGCAGGCGGATGGCGTGACGCGCCTTGTAGACCTTGTCGCCGTAATAGCGCTGCCGTTTTGGATCCGAAGAGTGGTAGTAGCGCATGGCCTTGTCCCAACTGCGCCGCTGTATGCGCAGCTCTTTCAAGAATTTCGCTGCGTAGGCAACGTTGGTTGACGGGTCGAAGGCATGGTTCAAGGATCGGAATGCGTCCGGATGGTAGCCGAGATTAATCTGCATGCACCCGACGTCGATATTACGGATGCCGCGCCGTTGTAGCGCCTCTACCGCCGCGATGGCCGCACGGCGGGAGGGGTAGAATTTGCCGGCCCCTTCGGCGGTGACGGTCCAGGGCCAGGCAATGTTTACCCCGGTTTCCCGGTTCCAGCGGCCCGATTCCACCGACGCAATAGCTTCGAGCAGCCGGTTCGGAATACCGCTGCGCTTTTCCTGGGTACGAATGGCCTGGGTACACAGTTGGCCTGTCTTTTCAATAGATTGGCTTGCGACGGCCGAACTGGACCATCCGGTGGCCAAGGCGGTTGCCAGAAACACGGGTAGGGCGAGCGCAACGGGTCTGATTTTGAGCAGTGGAAGCATCGGACACAGCGTCGCAAATACTGTGCCATTCTATGATTGGTAACGGGAATTGCGACATGTGAACTTATGGGAGTGATTTAAGGTTTCCGAAATCTGAACAAGTTCGTCTTCCGTGCCGGCCCCGTAAATTAATTCCGAAATTAACTCCGTTTTTTTACGGAACGGCAATCCGCGCAGCCTATTTTCCGAACCATTGACGTTTGCGGGCCGTGCCCGCCAGCGGAACCTCCCACCGAAGTGGGCAGAGCGGAGCAAGGGCATGGCGAAGATACTGATCGCCGAAGACGACAAAGCGATGCGGGTCTTTCTGGACCGCGCGCTGAGCCGATCGGGGCATGACGTTGATGCAGTGCCGAGCGGGGATACAGCGGCGCGCTACGTTGCGAAGGAAGCGTTCGATCTGCTCGTGATGGATATTGATATGCCCGGCTTGAATGGCGTCGACTTGGCGCGGCAGGTGCTCGAGCGAACGCCACGCCAAGCGATTCTCTTCGTTACCGGCTTCGCCGCACAGGCGATGGAGGCAACCGATGTGTTGGCCAGCGGTGCGCGCGTCCTGTCGAAACCTTTCGCCCTTTCGGAACTCGTTTCTCATGTTGAAGGGGTCTTGGCGGGCGGTGCCGCGTCCCCCAGAGGGACCACGTAATTTCACCGTGCCGCTAAGCCTTGCATTCGCGCCCTAAATGAATATAACCGCTTCCCACAGGGGCGCGTAGCTCAGCGGGAGAGCACTACGTTGACATCGTAGGGGTCGCTGGTTCAATCCCAGC
>JAPPPC010000754.1 GCA_028817685.1 Rhodospirillaceae bacterium | reverse complement strand
GAGCACACATCGTGATGGCTGACTTGGATCGGCGCCGGCCGGCAGCGGGCGACGAAGGGCCTGTTCTCGTCGAGATGCGCCGCGAGAATGACGAGGATGTCGATCCTGTCTTCGATGATTTTGTGGGCGATTTGCGCATCGTTCAATCCAACGGTCGGCCGCCAGACATCGCTGGCGTCTTTGAACAATCGCGTTGCCGCATCCGGATGCGCAACTTCGGCATAGGCGTGGATTGTGAACCGCGCGCGATCGAGCCGCTGGAAGATTGGCAACATGTTGAACCCAACGGAATGCGCCCGAAAATCCGAGGACAAGTAGCCTATGCGCAGCGGCCTTTCCGGATCCTGGCCCGCGGCAAGGTGCGAAAGGAAAGGTGATGGTGCCCGCTGCGCAGCCCAATCCTGCTGCGCGCGCCAAAGCACTGCCGGATCCTCATCCGCATCATAAAGGCGGGAGAGCACGTTCATGCCGAGGGCCCCGTAATGCGCCGGCGCAACACGGCGCGCCGAGTCGAAGAATTCTCGCGCCGTTCTCATCTCGCCGCGGCGAAAATGCGTCACACCGCATTGGAATTGGATTTCCGGGTCGTCAGGGGCGACATCGAGTGCCGTCCGCCACGCCTGCGCCGAATCGTCGAGACGGCGCAGCGCCAACAGCGCCCGCGCGGCGCCCTTCAATGCGGTGAGATTGTCCGGCGACTGAGCCAGAATGTGGCCATAGAGAACGAACGCCTCACCCTGCCGCCCGGCTGCCGCAGCCTGCTCGGCATTGGCCAGAAGTCCAGGCAAATCGGTGTTTGGCGTCGACGAATTTTCCACCTGAACGCGCTCCTAGCGCCGTGCGGCGATCACATAGGCCTTATTCGTCATGCGCACGGCACCGGCTGTGTCAGCGAAGGTGCGCGCGGCTTCCGCGACCTTTTGCCAGGCCGCATCGCGCTTGGCAGACGGGAAGTGAGCGATCCTGTCTTCAAGCGGTTTTGACCGCTCGCGCCGGAACTGGATGAATTCGTCGACGGATTCGAAAGTATAGGTAACGGGCAGCCACTCGCCCGACACATCACGGAAACCGGACTCGCCGAAGGTTTTTGTCGCAGCGTCCACATCGGAAAGCGCAAAAGGTGTTCCAGCCCCTTCGTTGGGTGGTGGCAAGTCCAGTGCGGATAGGACGATCCGATTGCCCATGCTCAGCGCCGGTGCGTCCTCCGGGGGGCCCCAGATCGCAGCAACGACCCGTCCTCCGGGTTTCAGCAAAGCGTGGAACGATTGAAGAGTCGTTTTAAGGTCTTGCATGAACATCAAACCCCAACGGCATAGAATTGCGTCGTAGGGCTGTTCCGGAACCTCCAGCGCATTGGCGTCCGCCTCGCGAAATAACAAATTGGTCAGCCCCAGGCGGTCGGCGCGGCGTTGCGCAAAATCCAGCATGCCCGCCGACAGATCGACACCATCGACATGACCGCTGCCCCCAACAGCGCGCGCGGCCGTCGCGGCCGGTTCGCCCAGGCCGGTCGCGACATCGAGCACCCGATCACCCGGTCCGATGCCGGCAAGCGCCACCATGCGGTCGCTCAGCACCTGCGCGCCGTCCTCGAGAATTGGAAACCATTTATCCCACGCGGCGGCGCGTTTCGGGTCCCAGGCCTGGGGTTTCGCGTCGTTCATCTCAGCCTCCCGGCATGCTGCTTTCGACCACGGGTTGCGACAGGATCCACAAGCTGATCATCGTATATCCAACCATCAGGACCATCATCGGCAACTGGCTCAACAGTGCCGCACGAACCGTTGGAAACACCCGCAACGCCATCATATGGGCCAAATAGACGGCGATCAGGTGACCCGCGACGATCGCCGACACCGACAAATACCAGACAAACTTGGCGGTCACGATCCCGATATCCATCTTGTAACCGGCCGAGCCGAACAGGTCCCAGCCCCAGCCGAACGGGTCGGATAGCAGCGGGATGATCAGCTGACCGGACAGCAGAAAATAGGAAAGATAGTGCGCCAAATGGTAGGCGATCGCGATCGGCACCAAGGTCAGCACGAACGCGCCGGCCACATCCCCGAAGCTTCCCGTACCACCCGCCGCGCGCATCAGGCCGCAAAACAGCAAAAAGGCGGCGGCGAAGCCGAGCGCAAAAGCCGCCAGACCCACCGTCTTCACCAGCTTGTGCAGATTGACGCCCGCCTCTTGCAACCCGGTCAAGAGGGTCGCAGGGTGGCATCTTCGGCAATCCATTCCAGCACGGCACCCCAGGCGGGCGTTTCCAGGAATCCATCATAGGGAACCGTGGCGAGGATCAGGAGGACGAATGCGGCAAGCGATGGCGCGACCGGTTTCTCGACCAGTAAGGAAACCGCTGGCGGCCGCAATTCCCACCGGCCGCGCGCGTCGGCACCGGTGGGTGCAAACCGGCCGAACAAGGAGAAGGCGACGGTGAACGCTTCACCATGCGTGAGCCACGACTCGCGGCCGTAGAGGGCCATGCCCCACAATGTAATGATCGAGTAGATCACGATCAGATAAGCGAGCTGGCGCGGCGATTCTCCGGTTTGCGACACCAGCTCCAACCAGGCGAAGACCGCGAACAGAAAAACGGCAGGCCAATAGCCCAGGCCTACCGGATAGGGGCGCGGCTCGCCGGCCCGTCCGAGCAATTTCTCCCCCCAACCGAATAAGGTACGCCAGGGGTTGATGACCCGCCATAAATCGCCCAGCAGCGCCGATACGATCGCAAGCCCGATCCACCAGATGATCCAGACCATGGGCGCGGCAAAGTTTTTCAGCGGGCTTTGGACGCCGAAGAAGCCCGTCGCCAGCACGAGTAAAAAGATTGCAACGGAAATCACCCGCAAGCATCCGGCGAATCCCGGATGGGCAAGCCACCGGCTGACCGGGCTGGTCGAGAGCGCCAGGGAAGGCAGGGCTGTCGTCGGCGTGGACCGCAGGAACAACGCCATGACCACAAAGGACAGCGCGACGGCAGCACCGGCACCGCTCAAATACATCCAAAGCGGTGCGGGCAGGTCGTAGCGTTGCCCGAAGGCGTGCGCCGCCGCCTGGTTGCTGTGACAGACCATCGCCGCGGCGGCGAAACTGGATAGCAGACGCCTCATGGATTGGCGCCCCGCCCTCTACATCGCGGCCGACAGTCGTTCCAGCGCGTCGGCAAGTTTGTCGCGGGTCGATTGCGACGCTGCGAGGCGCTCGCGCTGTTCCTCGACGACCGCTTCCGGCGCCTTGGCGAGGAACTGCTGATTGCCCAGCTTCTTTTCCAACTTGCCGATCTCACCTTCCGATTTCGCGATCGCAGATTGCAGCCGGGCCTTTTCCTGGTCGATGTCGATAACATCGGCGATGGGAAGTGCCGCAGTCGCCTCGCCATGCACGAGTTGCACTGCGCCCTCTGGAACTGCGTCACCGGTCGCAGCCGACGACAACCGGGCAAGCCGACGGATCAGCGCACCATGCCGGTCCAACCAGGCAGCGCTCGTCTCATTGGCTCCGGTAAGCAGTATCGGGATTTGCGCGGCTGGCGGCACATTCATCTCCGACCGCACCGACCTGACGCCGGAGATCAGGTCGACGACCCAGTTCATTTCCGCACGCACCGCCGCGTCATCCAGGGACTCGCCAAAGTCCGGCCACGCTTCGCCAATCAGCATGCCGCCATCGCGGTTGCCGAACTGTGTCCAGAGCTCTTCGGTGATGAAAGGCATAAAGGGATGCAGCAGGCGCAGCAGCTGCATCATCGCCCAGCCGGTCGTCGCCCGCGTTTCGTCGCGCGCCGCTTCGTCGTCGCCGTTCAGCAATGACTTGGAGAACTCGACATACCAGTCGCAGAACGTGCCCCAGATGAACTGGTAGATCGTTTGCGCGGCGTCGTTGAAGCGATAGGTGGCGATGTAACGGTCGATATCCCGCGTGCACGCGGCCACTTCGCCGACGATCCAGCGATTGATCGTCTGCTGACACGACGCCGGAGCGAAATCGGCGACGGGACCGCATTCGTTCATTTCGCAAAACCGCGCCGCATTCCATAGCTTGGTCGCAAAATTCCGCGATCCCTCGACACGAGCTTCCGACAGCTTGATATCGCGTCCCGGCGCCGCAAGCGACGCTAGGGTGAAGCGCAACGCATCGCCGCCGAACTTGTCGATCAGTTCCAGCGGATCGATGATATTGCCCTTCGATTTGGACATCTTCTGGCCACTGGCGTCGCGGACCAGGGCGTGCACATAGACCGTCCGGAACGGCACCTCTTTCATGAAATGCATGCCGAGCATCATCATGCGGGCAACCCAGAAGAAGATGATGTCGAACCCGGTAACCAGTACGTCGGTCGGATAGTAACGCGCCAGCTCCGGCGTCTCCTCCGGCCAGCCTAGGGTCGAGAACGGCCACAGTCCGGACGAGAACCAGGTGTCGAGGACATCCTCGTCGCGTGTCAGCGGCGTCGCCTTACCGTAATGCGTTTGCGCAGCCGCAAGCGCGTCTTCCTCGCTATGCGCGACAAAAATCTCACCATCCGGGCCGTACCAAGCCGGGATCTGATGCCCCCACCAAAGCTGCCGTGAAATACACCAGGGCTGGATGTTGCGCATCCATTCGAAGTAGGTCTTGCTCCAATTCGCCGGAACGAATTTCACCCGGCCGTCTTCGACCGCCTCGATGGCAGGCTTCGCCAGTGTCTTGGCGTCGACGAACCACTGCTCCGTCAAATAGGGCTCAATCGGCACGCCGCCGCGATCCGCGTAGGGCACCATATGAACCTGGTCCTCGACACGATCGAGATACCCCTCGGCCTCCATATCGGCGACAACGATCTTGCGCGCCTCGAAGCGATCGAGGCCACGATATTTTTCGGGCGCGTTGTCATTGATACGCGCTTCGATGTCGAAGATGTTCACCATCTCGAGATCGTGGCGGCGACCGACTTCGAAATCGTTGAAATCGTGCGCCGGGGTGATCTTCACCGCGCCGGAACCTTGCTCCGGATCAGCATGTTCGTCCGCGACGATCACGATGCGGCGCCCGACCAGCGGCAATATGCAATGCTTACCGATCAGGTCCTTGTAGCGTTCATCGTCAGGATGTACGGCCACCGCCGTATCGCCCAACATCGTTTCAGGCCGGGTCGTCGCAACGGTCAGGAAGCGACCCTCCTCACCCTCAATCGGATAGTTGAAATACCAAAGCTTGCCGTTGACCTCCTGCTGCTGCACCTCGAGATCGGAGATCGCGGTTTGGAAATGGGGGTCCCAGTTGACCAGCCGCTGATCCTTGTAGATCAAACCCTCATTGTAGAGATCGACAAACACTTTGCGGACAGCGGCGCTCAGCCCGTCGTCCATGGTGAAGCGCTCGCGGCTCCAGTCGCAGGACGCTCCCAGACGATGCAGTTGCCGCAGGATCGTTCCGCCCGATTCCGCTTTCCAGTCCCAGACGGTCTCGATGAACTTCTCCCGGCCGATCTCCTTGCGCGATGATCCTGCTTCCTCCAACTGGCGCTCGACGACCATCTGCGTTGCGATGCCGGCATGGTCGGTTCCGGGCTGCCAGAGCGCGTCCCGTCCCCGCATCCGCTCATAGCGGATCAGGATGTCCTGCAGCGTGTTGTTCAACGCATGGCCGATATGAAGGCTGCCCGTAACGTTCGGCGGCGGAATGACGATCGTGTAGGGCTCTGCGTTCTTGTTCTGCCCACAGGCAAAAGCGCCGGAGTCATTCCAGCGCTCATAGTGCGTGGTTTCGACCGCATCTGGTCGATATGTCTTGTCCAGCATCGCTGAACGTCCCTTCGTATCCGAATTACCCAGTCAAACGTGGACCATTGCCACGCAACAAACCGTCACCGGTCAGACTTGTTCGACATCTTCCGGATTTCGGCCTGTACGAGCCGCTCTACCACATCCGGCAGATTCGCCTCAAGCCATGTGCTGAGCAAGGGTCGCATGACTTCCCGGACCAACGCTTCAAGCGTCCGGTCCGCACGGCCCAGCATGAGGTTCGGTTCGCTGGCGCCGGCAAGTTGTGCGAATGCTGATGCCCCTGCATCCGTCGTCGCCGCGGATACGAGACCTTCATCCTCGAGGATCTCGTCCACCAATGCGATTTCATCAACCGGTTCGGGTTCGAACTCGTCTGTCAGCTCCAGCGTATCATCTTCTTCGAAGACGGGTTCCGGTTCCGGTTCCGGCTCAGGCTCTGGTTCCGGCTCAGGCTCTGGTTCCGGCTCAGGCTCTGGTTCCGGCTCAGGAACTTCATCAACAAATACTCATATAACCCTCTGACGATCAAGCACAAT
>JAPPPC010000004.1 GCA_028817685.1 Rhodospirillaceae bacterium | reverse complement strand
ACCATGAGCCGCGTCGGCGAAGACGGTTACGAGATGTTCTGCGAGATCGTCATGGGCGGCATGGGCGCCGGACCCGGCAATGACGGCGCGGAAGTGGTGGCGCAGATGCTCAGCAATACGGGCAACACGCCGACCGAGGCGATCGAGATGGATAACGGGTTCGTGCGGGTCGCCGAATACGCGCTGATCCCCGATTCCGGCGGGCCCGGGCGGCAGCGCGGCGGGCTCGGCGTGCGGCGGACCTATGAGATCCTGAAGGACGGCGTGCTGCTCAGCACCTATGGCGACCGCCACAACATGCCGCCCTGGAGCCTGGAAGGCGGCTATGAGGGCAGTTTTTCCGCCTTCACCATCCATCGCGACGGGGAGGAAATCCGCATCCCGGCCTCGACCAATATCGAGGTTCGCAAGGGCGACCGCTTCGTCATCGAGATTTCCGGCGGTGGTGGCTATGGCGACCCGAAATTGCGCGACCCGGCCGCGGTGCGCGATGATCTGGCCTGCGGCCGCATCAGCGCCAAGGCCGCGCGCGAGATTTATGGATTGAACGCCGTCGAGGCGGCGGCGGAGTAACGGAGCAGGACCATGAGCAAGATCGACCCGGCCGATTTCAACGTCATCACCAGCGCCTTCAAATCCATCGCGCAGGAGATGAGCGACATCCTGCTGCTGTCGGCTTATTCCTCCATCGTGCGCGAGGCCAAGGACTGTTCGACCTGCGTTATGGACGCCCAGGCGCGCACGGTGGCGCAGGCCGAGGCGATCCCGATGCACATGAATTCGCTCGCCGCGGCGGTGCCCTTCATTCGCGCCAAATACGATCTGGAAAAGGTGCGGCCGACCGACGCCTTCGTCACCAACAACCCGTATGAGAACGGGCAGCATCTGAACGACATCATCTTCATCCTGCCGGTGTTCCATGAGGGCAAACTGGCCGCATTTGCCGGCAGCATCTGCCATCATCTGGAAGTCGGCGGCGCGGTCGCCGGCTCGAACGCGGATGCGACCGAGCTGTTCCAGGAAGGGCTGATCCTGCCGACCATGCGCATCGACATCGAGAAGGATCTCGGCGATGGCCCGGTCGAGCAGATCATCGCCGCCAATGTACGCCTGCCGGAGATTGTGATCGGCGACTTCCACGCGCAGATTTCCGCCGTGATGCGCGGGCGTGAGCTGATGCAGGCGCTGTTCGACCGCTACGGCTTCGAGCTGACGACGCAATGCATGGGCGCGCTGCAGGATTATTCCGAGACGATGCTGCGCCAGACCATCGCCAAACTGCCGGACGGCGAGTATTACGCCGAGGACAAGCTCGACGGGCAGAAGCTGAACAGCCCGCAGCCGGTGATCCGCGCCAAGGTGAAGATCGACGGCGACAGCGCCGCGGTCGATTTCTCCGACAGCGACCCGCAGGTCTCCTGGCCGGTCAACAACCCGGTCGCCTCGACCCATTCCGCCGTGCTGACCGTGTTCGGCCAGCTCGCCGGCGCCGGCGTGCCGACCAATGACGGCATCTATCGCCCGATCGAGATTACGACCCGCAAGGGCACGATGCTCGACCCGCACCGCCCGGCTCCGGTGCGCGGCCGCATGTCGGCCTCTTACCGCGCCGCCTCGGCGGTGAAGCGGGCGCTGGCTGAAGCGGCGCCCGAGCTGTTTTCCGCCGCCGGCGCCGATACGACCAACACGGTGACCATGAGCCAGCGCGGCCCGGAGGGCTACCAGATGTTCGCGGAGATCATCATGGGCGGCAACGGGGCGGGCCCGGCGAACGACGGTGCGGAAGTGGTGGCGCAGATGCTGAGCAATACCGGCAACACGCCGACCGAAGCGATCGAGATGGACACGGATTTCGTGCGGATCGCGGAATATTCGCTGATCACCGATAGTGGCGGGCCGGGCGCGCAGCGCGGCGGTCTCGGCGCGCGCCGGGTCTATGACATTCTCGGTGACGACGTGCTGATCAGCACCAACAGCGACCGCCACAACAACACGCCCTGGGGCCTCGCGGGCGGCTATGACGGCAGCTTCGTCGCCTTCACCCTGATCCGCGACGGCGAGGAAATCCGCTATCCCGGCGCCTCCAACATCCAATGCCGCAAGGGCGACCGCTTCGTCATCGAAATCTCCGGCGGCGGCGGCTATGGCGACCCCAAGCTGCGCGAACGCGCCGCGGTCCGCGACGACCTCGCCTGCGGCCGGGTCAGCGAGAAAGCGGCACGCGACGTCTATGGGCTGGACATGGCGGACGTCGCGGCGGAGTAGGGATCACAGACCCGCTACGGCACCGCCACACCGTCACCCCGGACGTGATCCGGGGCCCAGCCCTTATGCCACGCGCACCGTACCCCTTGATCCCGGCTCTGCGGCGCAAAGCGCCTTGTCCGGGATGACTTGTTGAGGTCCTCGAGGCCTGCCTGGAAACCGAAAAACCATGTGGTGAAGTGCTCAGGGTGTCCTGTCGGAATACTTTACAACCCGGCTGCCAGGCATGGGTGCGAATAACTCATTGTATTCTCTATAGAAACTTGGTTTCGGTAGCCATTGGTCCGGATTCGCCTGTCGAAAACTCTTACACTTGCTGCACACGCATGTTCCCGAAATTCGGCAACCCATTGAAAAACATATGAAATGCTTCAATGGCACGGTACTTGCGTAGTCCTCACGATATTGTGAGTACCTAGGATTTTCATATGTTCATTCGTTTTCTTTTCGGGGCGTTTTTGGCTCTTTCGCTGGCCGGCGGCGCGCAGGCCGGGACCATTCAGGACTTCATCGATGGGCTGGATCCGTCCGACAGCTTCTTCGATTTCCGCAACGCCGCGATTTATGGCGACTGCGCCAATCTCAATAGCTGCAGCAAGGTCGAGACCAATGCCGAGGGCCGGGGTGTCACCATCTCGACCGACACCGCGAACCGGCAACTTTATCGCGACAACAAGGACGGTTTCGGGATCAAGGGCAACGAGAATGACGAGATCGACAGCGACGAGGTGCTGACGGTCGCGTTCGACGGCGGCTGGCAGCCGACTTTTCTCGGCCTGACCGACCTGTTCCTGCCGAACGACGGCGGCGCGGATGGCGAAGAAGCTATCGTGCGCGGATTCCGCAACAACGCGCTGGTCTATGAACTGCGGTTGCTTGGTCAGTTCGACCTCGGCGTCGGCAATGGCGAGCGCATCTTCGACCTGCCGGGTCTGCCGGTCGATTTCCTGGAGTTCCATTCGGTGGAGAACCCGAACCTGACCTTCTTCCAGTTGGACGGGATTTCGGTCGGCCAGTCGAACGACGAGTACTCGGTCACCTTCATCGCCGGTGTCGCGGTCGACGCGCCGGAGCCGGGCGTACTGGCGCTGATGGGCTTCGGGCTGCTGGGGCTCGGCCTGATGCGCCGCCGGCGCGGCTGAGCGAAGCGAGCACCACCGTGTCACCCCGGCCTGTGAGCTGGGGGCCAGACCTGAGCCCAGATTTGTCGCCGCTCTGGATCCCGGAACTGCGGCGCGAGGCGCCTTGTCCGGGATGACAGGTTGGGCGAAACCGCCAAAACCCTGCTAGACTTCTCACCCACCCCAACCGAGGAGTCCGCCATGCCCGCCCTGTCGAACCAGCGCATCGCCTATTTCAACGGCGAGTACGTTCCCGAAGACCAGGTGATGATCTCGTTTAGGGACCGGGGCTTCCGGCTCGGCGACGCGGCGTTCGACATGACGCGGACCTTCAACGGCACGCCCTTCAAGATGCGCGAGCATATTGAGCGCTTCTACCGCTCGCTCAATTATCTGCAGATCGATCCCGGCGTCAGCGCCGACGAGATGATCGAGATCAGCGAAGAGGTGACGCGACGCAACGAGCATCTGCGCGGCGACGGCGAGGATTACTGGATCGCGCAGCGGGTCAGCCGCGGCATCGACGGGGTCGACCCCTCGGAGATCGAACATGCCGGCCCGACGGTGATCGTCGAGGCGACGCCGCTGCCCTTCGGCAAGCGCGCGCGCATCTACCGCGACGGCATCGATCTGGTGCTCTCCTCGGTGCGCCGCACCTCGCCGGACAGCTTGTCGCCGCGCGCCAAGACGCACAATTATCTCAACCTGATCATGGCCGACATGGAGGCCAAGGCGGCCAATCCGGAGAACTGGCCGATGCTGCTCGACGTGAACGGCAATCTCTGCGAGGCGATGGGCTCGAACATCTTCCTGGTGCGCGATGGCGCGCTGCAGACGCCGCGCGAACAGTTCGTCCTGCCGGGCATCAGCCGCGCCATGGTGATGGAGCTGGCGGCGGAGCTCGGCATCCCCTGCGAGGAAATGGAGCTGGACCCGTTCGATGCGATGAACGCGGACGAGATCTTCCTGACCTCCACCAGCCTGTGCCTCTGCGGCGTGCGCTCGGTGAATGGCGCCGCGATCGGCGGCGGCACGGTGCCCGGCCCGGTCACGCAACGGCTGATCGACGCTTACGCGGAGTCGGTGGGATGCGATTTCGTCGGGCAGTATCTGGCGCGGCTGGACGGGTAGCCAGGCCAGACGGCCGGCAGGTGATCAGGCGCGGCTCGTACTCTTGTTCCGCCCCCGCAGCAGCAGCGTGAGCGCGGCGCGAAGCTGGCCGATCGGCCGCTCGAAATAGCGTGCGAACAAAAAGCATATCGCAAGAACAAGGGTCAGAATCACGGCATCGCGCAGCAGCGGGGCAATCGCTTCCGGCATCATGGCATCGATCAATTGCAGCGCCGGGTAGTGAACGAGATATATCGAGAAGCTTGCCCCGGCACCCCATCGGATAAAGGCTGAAAACCGTGTCGGTTCGAGGGGGGCGGATGACTGGTTTTGGGCCGCAACCCGCATCAACCCGCCGACGCCGATCAGATGAAGCGCGACCAGGGCGCCGATGATCCAGTTCCACGCGAATTCATTGGAAAACCGCAGCCGGCCGTTGACGATTTCGCTGCCGAGCAATTGGTGCGTCAGCTCCAGGAAGAATGGCGGCACCCGCAAGGCCAAGCAAGCGATGTACAGCACCGGCGGCACCAGAGCCAAGATCCACAGCGTTGTCGTCGAAATCGTGGCAGGTTCGGTGAGCCGCCGGTAAACGACAATCCCGGCGAGCCAAACCGGCAGCAGCAGCAGGACCGCCGGGCCGGCGATCAACGCTGCTGCGACCAGTCCGATGATGCGCAGCGCCCCTTTCGCGAAAATTGCGATGCCGAAAAGCAGGTAATACGCCCCTTCGTAGCTCAGGGACCAGAACGGCCCATTTGAGCCAAACCGGATCGCGCTCAAGCCCCATTCCAGATTGAGCAGCGCGGCCCGGGCGGCTTGTTCCCAGGGCGCATGGCTGTTGTACCAGAAGCCCCGATACGCGGACGGGTCCAGCGAACGCCCGGCCCAGTCGAACAGGACGGTGAGCAGGATCGCCGGCAGAACGACAGAGTAGAGCCGTGTGAGACGGTTGAAGGCGAACCGTCCGGCGGACCGGTCTTTGCTGTCGGCGGTATAGGCGATGACCAGCCCGGACAGGACAAAGAAAAAGACCACCGCATCGCTGCCCAGATTGAACTCCCGGATCGCAATGTAATCGCCGCGCGTAAACCGCGGGTAAGCGAAATGCGACAGCAGCACGATGAGCGCCGCACCGAAGCGCAAGGCATCCAGGTATAGGGAGAATAGTGGGCTCATGGGGTGGGGTCTTCCGGAGTTGAGGCCACGGCATCCGCGCCCCGCGTCGCCGCGCGGAAGGCGCGCGCGCTTTCGACAAACGGGCCGATGAATGCTTCGCGGAACGTCCCATGCTGTTGCTCGAGCGGTGCAACCGACGGCGCGGACAAGCCGAAATTCATGGCTTCCTGCCGTTGCGGCAGATAGAGCGTCCCGAACATCCAATCCCAGATCGCGAGGACTTCGCCATAGTTCCGATTGTGGTGCTCCGGCGCCCGGCTGTGATGGATCTGGTGCTGTGCCGGCGAAATGAAGACCCGGCCGAGAAACGGACCGTAGTCGAGCCAGATATGGCTGTGCCGAAGATTGGCGCCCAACGCATTGAAGATGACGTATACGGCGTTGGCGCCGCCGATCGTCAGCGCCGACAATTCACCGATGAAGGCGAAGAGGATCAGGCCCTGTGCGATACCGGTCAGGGCGCCGCGCACCGTGCGTGAAATGATGTCGTAGACGGGATGCTTCCGATAGACGGTGAGCGGCGTCAAGGCCTCGGCACTATGGTGCACGGCATGGAAGGGCCAGATAATCGGATATTCGTGGTGCAGGCGATGGACCCAGTAAACGCAGAAATCGGCGACGGCCACGATCAGGAAACCGGCCAGGGCCGTTTCGAGGCGCGACGCGGGGCTGCTTTCGAAAGGCTGTCCCGTCAGGGTGCCGAGCGCGGCGAGCGTCATAACCGCAAAACTCGTCGGTGCTGCAAAGGCTGTCAGCAGACGCACCCCGGCCAAAACGCGGCCCAGCAAAAAAAGCTGCAAAATTGACCAAACTCGATCGGGTCAGATAGACGGATTTGGGAAACAGCCAGCCGAGAAATCCTTGCGCCGTCCGCCGCCTATCGCGCGCCAGGTAGAGAACGAATGCAATTAAGACAAATGCGAGTAAATGGGCCGGATGCAGGCGCGAGCCAAGCTCGGTGACGCTTCCCGCCACGCCATTCCAGGCATCGCCCGGTAGACGTAGAAGCAGTTGCGGTATGTCTTCCATACGTCGATCCCTAGCGCCGCAAACAACGGCCGCCAATTTCGGGCGAAGTATGGCGTGAAATATTTAACAAACATTAAGGATTTGGGGCGCTGTTCGACGCGATGACGCGGAGGAGATCGTCCTCGCTTGGACCGTCTGGGCCTTTGCGGTGCGCGCCCGGTTCACGGGGGGCTCAGTGCTGTGCCAAAGGGGCGGTAGGGCCCATTCACACCCTTTTGTCACCCTTGGGCTTGGCCCGAGGGTCCATTTTGATCGAGGCCGGGATCTTCCGCATGGATTCTCGGGTCAAGCCCGTGAATGGCAGGTGGGATGTGGTGGCCGAGCGGGTTTCCCCTAAATCGCTTGGTTCAACCGCGGCTTCCAGAACGGGCGGAACAGCTCGATCTTCGGGCAGCGGTTCATCACCACCTTCAAGCCTGCCGCTTCCGCCAGCCGGGCGGCGTCGTCGTTGCGGACGCCGATTTGCATCAACACGACCTTGGCACCGATCTCGATGGCCTCTTCGGTGACCGCGTAGGCGGCGTTGGAGTTGCGGAACACTTGCACCATGTCGACCGGGCGGTCGATGTCGTGCAGCGATTTGTGCACCGGCAGGCCGCGGATGTCCGGGGCCGTTTCGCGCGGGTTGACCGGGACCATGTCGTAGCCGGTCTCGTGCAGGACGCGCAGCACGCCGTAGCTGAACTTGGTCTTGTCGGAACTGGCACCCACCATGGCGATGGTCTTTACCGTCTTCAGGATGTCGGCGAGATATTCTTCGGGATAGTCCGCGTCATGATCCATATGCGTGACGGTACTCATTGTTTGGTCTCCTGGTTGTCCACGATATGGGGCTTCAACTCGTCCGGGCGCAAGGGGCTGGCGAAGGGGTTGCGGTAGAGGGTGTCGTGGCTCTCGACGCCGACTTCGATCGTGCAGTCTTCGAGCGGGCGGGCGACGCAGAGCAGGATGTAGCCGTCTTTCAGCTGGCGGCCGTTCAGCGCGACGGCGGCCTTCTGGTCGACCCGGCCCACCAGCAGCTTGGCGGCGCAGGAGATGCAACCGCCATAGCGGCAGCCATAGGGCAGGACATGGCCGGCCTTCTCCAGCGAGTCGAGCAGCGCCCGCCTTTCATCGACTTCGATCTGTTCGCCGTCACGGTTGGCGAGCGTGATGGTGACCGTCGCCATGCGTTAGAGCCAGATATCCGAGGTGCAGTCGCCGCCGGGATAACGGGTTTCGTGGCAGCGGGCGGGGCCGTTCGGTTCCTTGCCGAAATCGACGAAGAAGTCCGGGTTGATCGACATGCCGCCCTTCTCGGTGTCGCAGTCGATCATGACCATGCAGCCGCCATTCTCGCGGATCTCCGGGTAGAACTGGTTGTCCCAGGTGGAGAAAAGCGAGGTGGTGACGTAGAGCCGCTTGCCGTCGAGCGAGAGTTGGAACATCTGCGGGCCGCCGGTGATCTTTGTGCCGTTCACCTCCGGCGCCTTGTTCAGCAGGCCGCCCATCCAGACCTGGCCGGTGAGCTTCGGGTTGTGCGGGTCGGTGATGTCGTATTGCCGCATGTCGCCATGCAGCCAATTGTTGATGTAGAGGAAGCGGTCGTCCATGGAGACCAGCAGGGCGGAGATCATGCCCGGCAGCGGGATCGGCCATTCGGGATGCCGCTCATTGTCGACATCGCTGATCTTCCCCCACTCCCATTGGCCGCTGGCGTTTTTCCACCAGTGGACGACGTTGGAGCTCAGCGCGGCGCAGACGAAGCCGTGCGTCGAGTCCGGATTGTGATGGAACTTGGTCTCCAGCGGCACGAGGCCGTCCTCGCCGAGATAGAGGGTCTCGATCGGTTCTTTCTTCTCGAAGTCCCAGAAATGCAGTTGGCGGCCGTATTTCAGATGGCCCACCTCCTCCAGATCGAAGCCCGGCATGAAGGTGTTGGGGGCGGCCCATTCCGAGGTCACCATCACATTGTGGCGCGGCTGGTACCAGAAATCGTAGGAAAACGGGATGTCGCCCATCGAGTTCTCCCAGCGCCCGACGATCTCGCAATCCTCGTTCAGATGCAGGAAGCCGCCCGGCGCCTCGCCCCTGGCGTCGCCCAGCATGGAGATGATGATATCGGGGCCGAGGCAATGGACGGTGTGCGGGGCCGATAGGTTGGTCTTGGCCTTGATCTCGTCGCCTTCGATCACCTTGTGCAGACGCGGGGCTTTAGGGTCCTCGCCGCAATCGACGATATGGATGTTGGAGCTGCGCACGCCGGGCACGATGAGGTAGCGGCGCTGCTTGGTCGCGTCGTGATGGCAGGAGGAGCAGGCGTTCCAGCCGGTATGGTGTAGCTCGTCGCCGATGCCGGGCATCTCCAGCCGGCTGATGACCTGGCTGTAGGTCGGGCTGTCGGGATCGGCATCGATGGTCGCCAGATAGTCCGGTTTCTGGATGCCGGTGCCGATGTAGAGCGCCACCGTGTAGAGCAGCTTCTCGCGCGGTGCCCGGATCGCTTCCGCCGGCGAGGCGTAACCCGGCCCGCAGCACTCGCCGTTGCTGTTGCCCGTGCCGTTGTCCGCCATAACGTTCTCCTTCCGCCGCGCCCGCATCCTCACCGCACGAAATCCGTTGGAAACCACGCAGTGTCAATATATGATACAAATGTCCGATTTATGAGACAACAAAAATGAATCTACCCCGCCTTATAACGGTACTGGAGACCGTCGCCGCCGCCGGCCGTCCGCTGTCCGCGTCGGAGCTGCAGATGGCGACAGGGCTGCCGCGGCCGACCTGCTACCGGCTGCTGCAGACGCTTGCCGAACACCGGCTGCTTGACGACCCGGACGGCAATTCGCGCTATCTGATCGGCGAGCGGCTGGTGCGGCTGGCGTTGCTGGGTTCCGCCGATGCGGATGTGCGCCAGGCGGCGGCGCCGGCAATGAAGCAGGCGGCGATCGATTTCGGCGAGGCGGTCTTCCTGTCCCGCTTCCGCAACAAGGGGGTCGAGATCATCCATGTGGAGACGCCCAGCGATCCGGCGCGCGCCTTCATCCATCCGGGGCTCGGCTACCGGCCGATGCATGCCTGCTCCTGCTCCAAGGCGATCGCGGCTTTCGCCGAGGAAAGCTTTCGCGACGACATCCTGGCCGGGCCGCTGAAGGCCTATACCGAACACACCAAGATCGCGGCGGACGTCCTGCGCGCGGAGTTCGAGATGATCCAGACGCGCGGCTACGCGGAATGCGTCGAGGAGATCGAGATGGGGGTTTCCAGCGTCGCGGCGCCGATCCGCATCGGCAATATCGGTGCGACCTTCAGCCTTGGCGCGACGGGCCCGATCCGCCGCTTTACGGCGGCCAACCGCAAGAAGATCGGCGGAGAACTGAAACGGCGCGCTGAGACGGTGGGTGCCGCGATCGGGCTGCACACCGCAGACGCGGTGTCGTGACGCGCCTTGCGGGGTGCTAGCGCCCGTTCTTCATCCACGCGTCCTTGTCGAAGGCGACATTGTCGCCGAAGAAGTGGACGACCTGCTCCATCTTGTCCATCGCCTTGATCTCGTAGATCTTCGTCGGGCCGGCGATGCGCTCGACCTCCTCGCGGCTGTTCACCCAACCGTCCGCGACCTGCAGGGTGCTCTGCCGCTGCAACACGTCCCAGATGTAGTAGTGATGCGGCACGATCACCCGCGGCTTGAGCCGATCGATGATCGATTCGGCGTGTACATGGCCCATCACATGTTGCGAACCGTCGATCGGCAGCAGCGCGATGTCGATATTGCCGAGCGCCTTCCAAATGTTCTCCGGCGGATTGTGGCGGTTGTCGCCCCAATGGACGATGCGCATGCCCCCGGTCTCGACGACGATCAGGCAATGGTCCCAGGACCGCGGATTGTCCGGCGGCTCTATTTCGGTGCCGTGGAAGTGCTTATGGATCTTCTTGTAGTCGTAGATGGCGCATGTCGAGTCCACCGCATGCTTGTCCGCGAGGCCATAGATCGTCATATCGCCGAACCTGTACATGCCGATCAGCCGGTCGAGCAGCACATGGGCGTCGAGCCGGTGCAGCGCGTCGTGGTCGAAATGGGCATGCGTCGAGGTGCCGATATCGACCGGGACAATCGGGAAGTCGTGGAAATACCAGTCCCATTGCCGCGAAGGGTGGTTGCGCCACGGATCGATCATGACCGAGACGCCGCGCGGCGAGGTGATGCGGAAGGCGGAACTGCCGAAATAGGCCAGCTCCACCGGCCCGTCCTTCGGCGCCGAGGTGTCTTCCTGCAGGTCGATCATCCGGTTGTGGTTGCTGGTCATCTGCCAGACGTTCAGGCCGGTATCGATGTCGGTCATCGGTAATCCCCGTTTGAGTGCGACGCCGCCCGTCAGGCAGCGGTGTGATCCTTCTCCTGAGCCTGCCGCAGCCGGACCAGGAACTCGGCTAAGAAAGCGGTACAAAGACCGAAGAGCAAGAGACCATTTGCGGCGGACATGCCGGACAGCAGTCGCCACGATATGGGCAATGTGACATCGCCGAATCCGAGCGTCGTGAAGGCGACCACCGAAAAATACAGAGCCGGCTCGAGCTGGTCGAAAATGCCCAGTGCCACGTAAACGATCGCCCAGGCCCATACGGCGAGACTGAGCGCCGCCAGGAGCCACAAGGTGACGCCAGTCAGGGCTAGGATCGACTTCCGCGTATAGGGCGGGACGGTGAGCCAGGGTCCGATGCGTTTCAAAACGCTAATGGCACTGCCGATGAACAGGGCGGTTAGGGCAATCGTAACCGCGATCACCGTGGAGCCGATGAAAAGTTGCATGAACATAGGGCTCACTCAGGCTGTTATGCCGATAGGTCGAACGACAAGGATGCCGCACGAGTCATAGCCGATTCGTAAGGGATCGCGGAGCCGTTGCCGCGTCGACGACGAACATCGTCCGGCTGGCGCGCAAGCCGGCGCAGCGGCCGAAATGGGTTGGCTGTTTGACCGTTGTTTTCGGGCTTGGCCCGACAGCCGGGCCCATCTTTGGTGGTTGGGCTGCCGATCTGCTCGGCTCCAGCGACGGTGTGCTATGGGGGGCCGGCCTTTTGCTTGAAACCGGCGGCGCGCTTGTACAGGTACAGCGCGTTCCGCAAGGCTAGCGAATATTCGCTTCCCCGGTGACGGCATCCAGGGCCGCGGCGAGGCTTGCCACCGAACGATCGATATTGTGCAGCTTGTCGAGGCCGAACAGGCCGAGACGGAAGGTCTGGAAATCGTCCGGCTCGTCGCAGCGCAGCGGAACTCCGGCCGCGATTTGCAAGCCCTCAGCGGCGAATTTCTTGCCGTTCTGCATGTCACCGTCATCGGTGTAGCACACGACGACGCCCGGCGCCTGATACCCCTCGGCCGCGACGCTCTTGAAGCCTTTCTCGGTCAGCAAGCCTCGGACCCGGTCCCCCAACTCTTGCTGTTCGTCGCGAACCTTCTCGAAGCCGTATTCACCGGTCTCGGTCATCGCATCCCGGAAGGCCTGGATGCCGTCGGTCGGCATGGTGGCGTGATAGGCGTGTCCGCCGCCTTCATAGGCCTCCATGATCTCAAGCCATTGCTTGAGATTGCAGGCGAAGCTGGTGCTGGTCGTCGACTCGATTGCGGTGCGCGCGTTGTCGCTCATCATCACGACGCCGCAGCACGGCGAGGCGCTCCAGCCTTTCTGCGGGGCGCTGATCAGGATGTCGACGCCGGCGTCCGCCATATCGACCCAGATCGCCCCGGAAGCGATGCAGTCGAGCACGAACAGCCCGCCGACTTCGTGCACCGCCTCGGCGAGGCTGCGCATATAGTCGGTCGGCAGGATCATGCCGGACGAGGTCTCGACATGCGGGGCGAAGACCACTTCCGGCCGTTCCGATTTGATCGTCGCCACGGCTTCGTCGATGGGGACGGGCGCGAAGGCGGCCTGCCGGCCATTGTCGACCGGCCGCGCCTTCAGCACGATGGTTTCCGAAGGAATGTTTCCGGTTTCGAGGATCTGGCTCCAGCGGAAGCTGAACCAGCCATTGCGAATGACGAGGCACTTCCTGTCGGTAGCGAACTGCCGTGCGACGGCTTCCATGCCATAGGTGCCGCCGCCCGGTACGAGCGCGACGGATTGGGCGCTGTAAACCTTTTTCAGGGTCGACGAGATGTCGCGCATGACCCCTTGGAAGGTTTGCGACATATGGTTCAGCGATCGATCCGTGAAGACGACTGAATATTCCAGCAGCCCGTCGGGATCGACCTCGGGATGTAATCCTGGCATCTCTGCTCCTGTGCCGATCTTTTGCGATTTGGCCTTTGACTATTCATTTCAACCGCACCGAACAAGGGGCGGACGCGGAATAGGTCGCCGTTCGGACGATTTGCCGCATCCCGGCGGCCACGGGTGGATTGAACCGATACGCGCATGGAGAATCGGCGTAAACTTTGAGCCAGGAGAGAGACGTCACCGAGTTCCGTAACGAGGGAGGATCGAATGAGATATCTAAAGGCTAGTTTGGTAGCCGCCATGCTGCTTGCGGTGCCGGGTGTTGCCGGGGCGGCGGACATTACGGTCCAGCGTGGTGATGCGGTAAGCAAGGTCCGCGTATCCGGAGCCGGCCCGACGGTGCTACGCGGCGGCGGGACCATGCGGGTCAAGCCACCGAAGGAGGTGGCGGCGGCACCGGAACGTTCGGCCCTGGCGGGGCGCACACTTTGGCTGCTGGCGGACAACAGACCGGTCGCCGCATGTTTCCTCGTCAATGCCGGATATGTCGGTAAGCGCAAGATTCGCTGCACGACGGCGCGTTACTAGCCAACCGCGTGAGCAAGCGGATAAGTGTCTTTTAGGGAAGGGCGACCGATGGATTTTCGCTATCTCGGCAATAGTGGGCTGCGCGTTTCGCAAATCTGTCTCGGCACGATGGATTTCGGCGCGACCATGACCGATGCGACGGCCCGTAAGGTCGTCGATACGGCAAGGGCCAATCAGGTCAACTTCATCGATACCGCTGATGCCTATTCGAATGGCGCGTCGGAAACGGTCGTCGGCAAGCTTATCAAGAAAGACCGCGCTGCCTGGGTGCTGGCCACGAAGGTCGGCCAGCAGGATGGGCCACCGGAACGCAAGCGCGGCCTGTCGCGGAAATGGATGATGGAGGCGATCGACGGCAGCCTGTCACGCCTCGGCACCGACTATGTGGACATCTACTACATGCACCATCGCGATCGGGACACGCCGATCGGCGAGAGCGTCGCGGCGATGGGGGATATCATCGCCAGCGGCAAGGCGCTCTATTGGGGCTTCTCCAATCATTATGGCTGGGAAGTGGCGGAGATCATCCGCCAGTGCGACCAACTCGGCGTGCCGCGTCCCGTCGTCAGCCAGCCGATGTACAATCTGGCGATGCGGATGCCGGAAAACGATCATCTGCCGGCTTGCGAATATTTCGGCATCGGCGTCGCGCCTTTCTCCCCGCTGGCCCGCGGGGTGCTAACCGGAAAGTACGATCCCAAGAAGGCGCCGCCGAAGGGCAGCCGCGCCGCACGGGGCGACGGCAGCGTGTTGAACCGCGACATGCGGAAGGAAACCTTCGCTGCGGTGGAAAAGATCCGCAAGCACGCGGCGAAGCGCGGCATGACGCCCGCGGACTTCGCCGTACTGTGGGTGTTGAACAACCGGATCGTGACAAGCGTCATCGCCGGCCCGCGCACCCTGGCGCAGTGGAAGGCCTATCTCGGCGCGCTGAAACACACCTTCACGGCGGAAGATGAGGCGTTGGTGGATGGGATCGTGGCGGCCGGCCACCCCGCATCGCCGGGCCTGATCTGGAACCGTCATCCACCGATGGGGCGGGCCGCGCGCACAGGATAGCGCGCCGACTGGATGTGGAACGATGTTCGCCGGCGTCGCCCTGAATACCGTCTCGCCAGAGGCTCTGGCGGTGTTCTATGTCGAGACCCTCGGCATGCGCGTGCTGCGCAAGACACCTTTCATGCGGCTGGGATATGGAAGGCAGGGCGGCTGTCTTGAATTGCGTCCATCGCCGGCGGGGACCCGCTATCGGCATGACGGGCTGGATGTCTATTGGAAGATCGGGATCACACTGCCCGACATCGACGTCGCCTATGAACAGCTTCAAAAGGCGGGCGTTGCGGTGACCGAGCCGCGTCAGTTTCAGGACATCGGCTATATGTGTCACCTCGCGGATCCGGAGGGGTTCCAGATCGAGTTGCTTCAGCACACGTTTGCGGGCCAGCCGCGCACCGCGGAGGGCGATCCCGGCCAGCCCCTCGGCGGCGGCGGCGAGATCGGGCAGGTTACGGTGCGGACCGGCGACATCGACCGGGCGCTCGATCTCTACCGGACAAGACGAGGAATGAAACTGTTGTCGGTCCAGCCGGTGGAAGGCCGCAATTTCACGCTCTACTTCCTCGCCCATACGGACGAGTGTCCGCCCGATACGGATCTCCGGGCTGTCGGCAACCGGCCCTGGCTCTGGCAGCGGCCCTATACGACCCTCGAACTGCAGCATCTGCACGGTCCCGCAGAGTCGATACGGGTTCCCGCTGCAGACGAAACGGGCTATGTCGAACTCCTTTTTGAAGACTCTCAATCGTAGGAACCCGCGATACCGCCATGCATGATTTCTATTCCGATACAAAGACCAAGCCGAGCCGTGCCATGCGCGAAGCCGCGCTCGACGCGATCGTCGGCGACGAGCAGAAGGACGAGGACCCGACGACCCGCGAATTGTGCGACCGCGTCGCGGCCCTGTTGGGCAAGGAAGCCGCCGTCTTCCTGCCGTCCGGCACCATGTGCAACGAGATCGCAGTCCGTGTGCATACCAAGCCCGGCGATGAAGTGATCTGCGAGCGATCCTGCCATCTGATCAATTTCGAGACCGGTGGGCCCGCGGCGATCAGCGGCGTCATGATGCAGCCCATTGACGGTGAAAGAGGGACCTTCACCGGCGCCCAGGTTCGGCAGGCACTGCGACCGGCGTCTCGCTACATGCCTGAATGCCGGTTGGTCTGTGTCGAGCAGACGGCCAATATGAGTGGCGGCACGGTCTGGCCGCTCGACCGGATCGACGACGTGGCCAAAACCGCGAAGGATGCGGGGCTGGCGACGCATATGGACGGGGCGCGGCTGCTGAATGCGGTCGTCCAGTCCGGTATCGACGCCTCCCGCTGGGTGGAAGGCTACGATTCCTGCTGGATCGATTTCTCGAAAGGGCTGGGTGCGCCGGTCGGCGCGGTGCTAGCGGGCTCCGCGGCCTTTATCGACCGGGCCTGGCGCATCAAGCAACAGATCGGGGGTGCGATGCGGCAGTCGGGCATCCTCGCCGCCATGTGCCTCTACGCGCTCGACCACAATGTGGAACGGCTCGCGGACGGTCATGCGCTCGCAGCGCGGATCGCCGAGACGTTGGACGGTTTCAGGAAGGTTGACCGTGTGCTGCCCGCCGACACGAACATCGTCATCTTCGACCTTTCCGAGACGGCGCCGAGCGCGGCGGAAGTGGTGGCTTCCCTGGAAAAGGACGGTATTCAGGCCGGCGCCTTCGGCGATCGGCGCATCCGATTGGTGACCCATCTGGATGTTGACGCGGCCGCCGGGGACGCGTTGTGCGGCAGCCTGTCGGGCCTGCTTTCGTAGCGGGAGCGCCCGGTGATATAACGCTTTCCGCGTTTGGGAACCGAGGGAGAATGGAACATGGCCGAAACGGCCGGATTGACGGTCACGCCGTTGGAGGGCGCCCGGTTCGGGGCCGAAATTTCAGGACTCGATCCGCGTGAAATCACCGACGCGCAGCGCGAGGCGATTTGGCAGGTCTATCGCGACCGGCACGGTCTGATCTGCTTCGCCTTTGACCGCATGATCGAAGAAGATGAACTGCACGCGATCACCACGATCTTCGGTGAGAAGGAAGTGGCGCCCGGCCTGATCAACGGTATGGGCAAGATGACGCCGGAAGGCGAGGCGCATCTGACATTCGAAGAGCAGATCTCTCGGCTCGAAGCCGAAGGCGTCGACCCCTACATGACCTTCATCGGCAATCTCGATCCAAAAACCCTGCAACGGAAGGAACGCGAGAAAAAGTTCTTCGGCGAATGGGAGTGGCATTCCGACATGTCATACGTACCGGTGCCGCCGACCTTCAGCCTGCTGCATGCCCGGGTAATTCCAGCGGAAGGCGGCGATACGGGATTCTGCAGCCAGGTCATGGCTGCGCAGGCCTTGCCGGCCGAACTTCGGGCCCGGATCGCCAGCCGAACTGCCAAGCATGATTCGACATACGGCAGCAGTGGAGAGTTGCGTCCCGGCATGTCGCCGCCGCCCTCGCCGATCGAGGCGATGGGCCACGCGCATCCCATTCTGCGCAAGGTGCCGACCACCGGCGACGAGGCGATTTTCCTGGGACGTCGGACGAACGGGTACATCCCCGGTCTGCCGCTCGAGGAAAGCGAGGCGCTGCTTGACGAGATTTGGGCGCATGCGACCCAGCCGCAATTCTGCTACCGGCACAAGTGGCAGGTCGGGCAGGTCGTTGTTTGGGACAACCGCATGCTGCTGCATATGCGCCACCCGGTCGACGAGGACCTAAACCGCTTCATGTGGCGCACGCAGACCAAGGGCGAGGCGGTGATTCCGGCTTGAACGAAAAGAATGGCAGGGAGTTCGGCATATGGCCGAAAAAGAAGAGTTCGAGGCGCTTTGGCCCGGCGGGGTGAGCGCCGTCAACACGGTGCCGCCGGCCCCGCGGAACGATCTTTCCGGCAAGCGGATCGGATTTCTGTGGGACGACATGTTCCGCGGCGAAGAGATTTTCCCGGCTCTGCAGCGAAACCTCTCCGCGACATTCGATGGTGTCGAGTTTGTGAATTATGACGCCTTCGGCCCTATTTTTGGCGGCGACGAGCACGCCGTTGTCGCGGCACTGCCCGACCGTTTAAAGAAGCTGGAGGTCGATGCCGTTATCAGCGGCATAGGCTGCTGAGGTGCCTGTACGCCCGCCGTGATGCGGGCCAGCGCTGCGGTCGAAAAGGCGGGCGTGCCGACGGCGTCGCTTGTTTGCGACGGGTTTGTCGGTCAGGCGGCCGCGATCACGCCCGGTTTGGGCGTCGAGACGATCCCGATCGCGCGTATCGTGGGCCATGTGGATGGGCAGTCGGTTGAGGAGTTGCAGCGCAACATCGATGAGGTCACCGCGCCCGAGGTTATCCGCTGCCTGCTCGAGCCCGCGGTCACAGATGGAGCGGCCGAATGTTGCACAAACGGCATGGTCGTCGGATGCGGCGATTTCGATTCGATCAATCGCCTTTTCCTGGATCGGCAATGGAGTGATGGGCTGCCTATCGTGCCGCCGACGCGGAGCCGGGTCGCGGCGTTTTTGGCAGAGACCCGCGATGACCCTGACCGGCTGATTGGGGTCCTGCAACCGTCCGGGTCGGCTGCGACGGTTACGAATGTGGCGATCAACGGCGTGATGGCGAACTGCCGACCGGAATACATGCCGGTGCTGATCGCGATAGCGGAGGTGCTCTGCGATCCGGGCTACGGAGTCGAACACAGCGGCGACACGACGGGCGGGGACCCGCTGATCATCCTGAACGGGCCGGTGATAGAAAAATTGGGATTCAATTGCGCTGACGCGGCGCTGCGCGATGGTTATCAAGCGAACACCAGTGTTGGACGGTTTATCCGGCTGTACCAACGCAACGTCGCCGGGTTTTTGCCTGAAGGTGCCGACAAGGGAACGTTCGGGCACACCTGGCGCGTCGTGCTGGCGGAGCACGAAGCGGAAGCAAAGTCGATTGGGTGGCCGAGTTTGGGCGAAGACCGCGGCTTTGGTCCAGAGGAGAATCTCGTCACCATCGGCCGTTTCACCAGCGGTGGCGGGATCGGTTCTATCTACGGCAATGACCCGCAAGAGATCGCCCGATATCTCGCCGACGGGCTGGTGCGACATACCAGCTGGGAACTTATTTTCACCGTCGGATTCGCGCGGGGCACCTATCGGCCGTTACTGGTGATCAGTCCGTTGGTTGCCAAGACCTTGCAGCGCGCTGGTATGTCGAAAGAAAACCTTCGTTCGGCGCTGTTCGACTACGCAAGGCTGCCGGCGGAGAAATTGGAGCGCTATATCGGCCAATGGACGAATTTGGTTCCGGGCAAACCGACTTTGGATCAGCTGGTCGCCGGCGGCACCGCGGCGGCGCACTTCGCATCGGAAGATGATCCGCAGCGTCTGGTACCGATCGTTGAAAAACCGGAAGACATTCTCATCATCGTCAGCGGCGATCCGTTAAGGTCCAATGCGTACGCCTTTGCGAGCAACGGCATGCACGGCTTTCCGACGAGCAAGCGAATCCGCATCCCTGGCTAAAATTTCGCGCTGGTCACTAGCGTTCCGGCGAAAGTTTGCCGAGCTTCGTTTGCGGTGTGGGGATCTCTCCCTTCCGCCACTTCGCCAATCGTTTCATGAGGCGCAGCGATTTCTTGAGCGCGCCCAGATAAACGACATGCTCTTCCTCGATCGTATGACGCGCCGTGTCCTTGAACCGTTCGCTGACCCAGCGCTCCTGCGCCTCAATGTCCGCCCACATGTCATCGTCGCTCGGTAGCACCGCTTCGCCCATTTCAACGGCGCGAATCCAACGGGCCTGATGCTCGAACACCATGTTCAGGGCTGTGTCGGTGTTGAAGAAGCCCGGAAAATACAGACCTGGCCAGCCCGGCTGCACCATGCGCTTGTAAAGGCGCAGTTTGTTGTCCTCCAGCGGGACGATGTCGCGTGAAATGAAAGGCAGCTGGATCTGATATCCGGTCGCCGCGATGATCGTGTCGAACTCTTCGGCCGTCCCGTCGGAGAAATGCAGCACTTTGCCGTCGATTTTCTCGATTTCGTGTTTCACCGCGATCCGGCTATAGGCGATGTCCGTCACGATGGTGCCGTTGCTGGTCGTATGGACCCGTTTCTCCATCGGCCGGAAGCCAAGCTTCTGCATGTTGCCATGGACCAGGAAGGTCAAGATGCCTGTCAGCTTGCGCCGCAGCCATCCCGGAATCCAAGGCCGCTGAATCTTTCGCGTGATGTCCGTAAACGGGATGCCGCAGAAAAGTTTCGGCAGGATGATGGCACCCGATCGCGCGACCAACACGCAGCGCGGTGAAGTAACGCAAACATCGCTGGCGATATCGCAGGCGCTGTTGCCGACGCCGACGACGCAGATACGCTGGCCGACGAAATCTTCGGGCTCCTTATAGTGATGCGAATGCACGTAGGTGCCGGTGAAATTGTCGCGAAACATCGGGACGTGCATGGGATCGGCCAGGTGGCCCGTCGCCGCGATCACCGTGTCGAACTCCTCCGTCGTGCCGTCTTCCAAGACGATGTCCCAGCGCGGTGGCTCGGAGGCCGGGTCGAAGGCCGGGCGGATATCCGCGACACGGCTGTTGAATCGAATGAGCGGTACCAGGTCAAAATGCTTTGCGTATTTCTCAAGATAGCGATGCATGTCCCAATGGTCGGGGAATGCTTGAACGTCGTCGTCGAAATCCAAATCGTGGAATCGCGTGACGCCGCGCGAGGTATTGATGTGCAGGGTGCGGTAGGCGGACGATAGGCCGTTGTCGTTCTGATAGCACCACATGCCGCCGATCTGCGAGCCGATCTCGAAGATGGTGACTGTGAAACCGACTTCGCGCAGGTACTTCGCCATGCAGATACCCGCCGCACCGGCGCCAATCACCGCAATGCGTTTGCTTGTGTGGTCGGTTTGAGGGAGAACCGGCGCCGTTGCCGCCTGTGCCATTGTGCTGCTTCCGAATCTTTGCGCTCAGTTTCTACTCGGTGACGTCGTCAGTTTCGAGAGGCAGTCGGCCATGCGCGTCATTGCCTGTGAAAGTTTCTCATCGGAGGTTGCCGTCGAAAAACGGATAAATGGCGACAGGCCGTAGGCGCTGCCGGGCACGGCGGCAACCTTGCCCTCGTTCAGCAGGTATTTGGCGAAGCCGATATCGTCCTCGATCACCGTCCCATCGGGTGCTGTGGCGCCGATAAACTCTTCGCAGCCGATGAAGGTGTAAAAGGCGCCGCCCGGCGGTGCGAGGGTCAGCCCTGGAATTTTCTCGGCCTCGGCAACGACCAGGTTGCGGCGGCGCTCGAACGCTTCCCGGAACCGCCCGACATCGTCCTGCGGCCCGTCCAACGCGGCCGCTGCGGCGGCCTGAGCGATGGCGCAGGCGCCCGAAGTCACCTGTGACTGCACCGTCGTCATGGCGTTAATCAGCTCACGCGGGCCCGCGCCGTAGCCGATGCGCCATCCCGTCATCGCGAAAGCTTTCGACACGCCATTAACCGTCAGCGTGCGGTCGCGCAGGTCGGGGCACGCTGTCGCGAACGAGGTGAAGGGCTGGTCGTCAAAAATGATGTGTTCGTAAATTTCGTCCGCCAGGACGAAAACCTGAGGGTGGCGAGCGAGAACCTCGCCCAACGCCGCGAGCTGCGCCTTGTCGTAGGTGGCGCCGGCGGGATTCGAGGGCGAATTGAGCAGCAGCCATCTTGTCTGCTCGCCGATCGCCTGTTCCAGTGCTTCCGGCGTCAGGCGGAACCCGTCCGCCGCGCTGCAGGATAGGATCTTCGGAACACCGCCCAAGACCAGGGTTATGGTTTTGTAAATGTCGAAATAGGGCGCGCAGTGCAGCACCTCTTCACCGGGTTCCAAGGTGGCCATCAGAGCGTTGTAGATGACCTGTTTGGCGCCGTTCGAGACGATGATCTCATCGGGTGCGTAGGTCAGGCCGTTCTCGCGGGCGAGCTTGCGCGTGATGGCCTGTTTCAGCTCCGGTGCACCGCCGGTTGGCTCGTAGCGCGTTTTGCCGGCCAGGGCCGCCGCGTGCGCCGCCTCGACGATGTGCGCTGGCGTGTCGAAATCCGGCTCGCCAAGGCCCAAATCGATGACGTCGTGACCTTCATCGGTCAGCGCTTTTGCCATACCGCTGACGGCCATCGAGGCGGAGGGTTGGACGACGGACAGACGCGAAGCGGCGTATTTCATAGCAGGTCTCTTTCGACGGGCGGGGCTAGTTATCGCTTGCTGCTTACCCCGCCTCGCAGGGAAATGCCAGCTTCTCTGGACGAGGCGGTCATGGGCTGCTGCAATATGAACATCACCAATTCCTAGCGAGGAGCCGCCCCGTGCCCATCATCGATTCCCAAG
>JAPPPC010000312.1 GCA_028817685.1 Rhodospirillaceae bacterium | reverse complement strand
CGCATCACCCAGCGCGATGTATCCATTGGGGTACAGTGTCGGTTGCGGCTGAAGCCGCTCGAGTTGCCGCAAAATAAGCTTCGTGTCGCAATAAATATCCGCGCCGATCTGCAAAACGGGCGTCCGGCGATAGCCCCCGGTCAACGGTGTCAAGTCTGGCTTCGGAGCGACGGGCGGAATGATCACGGACCGCCAGCTCAACCCCTTATAGCCGAGCGCTAGCCGTGCCTTCTCCGCGTAGTTCGAGAAGTCGTAATTATGCAAGACGAGTTCGTTAGCCACCCGAAGTCTCCAGCGCTAATTTTACCTACCGAATCCGGCTGTAATCCATCGGCCGCAATAGGACGCTGTCGACTCGTTCAATATTCGCCATCCAATCTTCCTTCGTCAGCTGTGCCAGTTCCGGTTCCGTGTCTTGTGCCTCGCGCCAGTGCTGCCAGTGGGTGAGATCGGGGAACCAGCGGAGTTCAACGCTGCGATGTGAACCGGTATTGGTCGTACCGGGCCCGATCACCGTATCGAAAAACCCGAGCAGCGTTGCGCCGTCGCGTTCCAGTGCCGCCATCACTCTGTCTTCGTAAATCGCGTGATGTCCTGCGACGGTGCCGGGCCGGAAGCTGAGAATGCGCTGCTCGATGATTCCACGCGGCTTGCCGCCAACTTCATCGAGTTGCGGCCATGATTCCGGGAACCCTGGCGAAAACGCTGTCAGCTTGAGGATCGCGGTATCCACAAAATCCAGTGCCGGGTAGAGCCCCTTATCCTGGCCTTGGCGCAACGCAGTGTCTGCCATCGCCCGAATGCGGTGCTGCTCCCAACTCGCCAGACTTTCATGCTCGCGCAACTGCCAGACAGCGCAGCCGGCGTCCGGGCCGATTAGTATTTCCCAAGCACCAACCAGCTTCGAGCCATGATCGTCGAGCGCCTGCATTGCCACATTCTGGAAGTGCGTGTTGCGCGCCTCGAGCTTACCGCCACGCGCGATTACCAGGCGATGTTGATAGATCATGGCGCGTTCTCCTCGATGCTGTTCGGTGTGTCGGTACGCGATGCTATACCATGGGCCGTCGGAAAATAGTGACGCGGGGATCAAGCGATGTCGTGGCAACCGGAACTGGACGAATTAAAACGACGCGAAGCGTTTGCCGAACAGCTCGGGGGCGTCGAGCGGGTCAAACGTCAGAAGGATGGCGGCCGCTACACGATCCGCGAGCGAATCGACCTACTGGCCGACGACGGCACCTTCCACGAGGTCGGCAAAATCGCCGGGCTGGCACAGTATGACGGCCGGAACGACCTGGATTCCTTCATGGCCTCGAACTTCGTCTTCGGCCGCGCAAAGGTCGATGGGCGGCCCGTTGTCATCGGCGGCGACGACTTCACCGTCCGTGGCGGGTCCGCCGACGCAACCATCAAGGAAAAGCACATGATGTGCGAGCAGATGGCGAGTTCCCTGCGCCTGCCGCTGCTGCGCATCGTCGAAGGTTCCGGCGGCGGTGGATCGGTCAAGACGATCGAGACTCGTGGCCGGGCGAACCTGCCGGGCAGTGTCGGCTGGAATCTGGTGGTCGAGTGTCTGGCGACGGTGCCGCGGGTCGGACTCGGGCTCGGCTCCGTTGCGGGAATCGGCGCCGCCTATCTGGCCGCGACCCACTATTCCGTCATGCTGAAAGACAAATCCGCACTGTTCGTCGCCGGCCCACCGGTGGTCGAACATACGGGCCAGAAGCTGACCAAGAACGAGCTCGGAGGCTACAAGATTCAGCTACGCGCCGGTGCCGTCGACGAGGCGGTCGATACGGAGGAAGAGGCGTTCGAGTGCGCGCGGCGTTTTCTGTCCTACCTGCCCCCTTCCGTCTATGAGCTGCCGCCGCGCGGTGATCAAAATGATGACCCGGAACGACAGGTCGACTGGCTGCTCGACGCGATCCCGCGTGACATCCGCAAGGTCTACAAGATGCGACCGATCGTCGAGGCGCTGGTCGACGAAGGCTCCTTCTTCGAGATGGGCCGCATGTTCGGCCGGTCCGTCATCACTGGACTGGCTCGGATGGATGGCTGGCCCGTCGCCGTCATGGCGAGCGATCCCTATTCCTACGGCGGCTGCTGGACGGCGGACACTTGCAAGAAGGTGCAGAAATTTGTCGATTTGGCCGAAGCCTTCCACCTGCCGATCATCTATCTGGTCGACTGCCCCGGCTTCGAAGTCGGCCTGCAGGGTGAGATGAACGGCACGATCAAGGAAGGCGTCCGCGCCATGACCGCGATCGGCCAGACCTCGGTGCCATGGTGCCCGATCATCGTGCGCAACGCGTTCGGCGTCGCTGGCGGTGCCCACCGCAACCCGGCGAACCATTCGACGCGCTACGCCTGGCCGTCGGCGCGCTGGGGGTCACTGCCGCTGGAGGGTGGGATCGAAGCCGCCTACCGCGCCGACATCGACGCGGCCGACGATCCCGAACAAGAACTGCGCAATATCGAGGACCGGCTGAACAAGTTGCGCTCCCCCTTCCGTACGGCGGAGAGCTTCTGGATCGAGGAGATCATCGACCCGCGCGACACGCGCCGCCTGCTGTGCGAATTCGCCAATCTCGCCGCACCGCTGCGCACGCCGGGCAAATACAGCCACGGGATACGGCCGTAAAGGCGCCACTTGAACTTGGCACCTCCAATGCCAAATGTTCGGATGATCATGGCCAGCAAGATTTCCTTCGGCACCTTCATCCGTCCCCCCATCTCCCGCTCTTGAACCAAGAGGCAGGGCGCCTGTTGCGTCCCGTCATGAAGCGTCTGGGCGCGCCTGGACGCCCTTCCCCTTGCTATTCTCGAGAGCGAACAATGTCCTACATTTCCGATACGCCGAAACCGCCCTACTACGCTGTCGTCTTCACATCGATCAACGCCGATACCGATCATGCCGAACACAACACCCTGTCAGAGCGGATGCTCGAATTGGCCCAAGGCTATGATGGGTTTCTTGGGATCGAGCCCGCCCGAAATACAGATGGCACGGGTGTTGCCGTTTCCTATTGGCGCGACCTGGAGACGATCCAAAAATGGGCAATGGACCCGGAACACCGGATCGCCAAGGAGAAGGGCCGAACCTTGTGGTACGACCTGTACAGAATTCGCATCGCCAAGGTCGAACGCGAGTACGGCCATTCAATAGGGTAAGCCGCATATGGAAAAGAACGGCCGGGGGGCCATCCTCAATCCTTGCCTTCGACCGTCTCTTCCTCAATCGCGTAGTACTCGTCGAGCCCGATATAGTCCTCGACCCCCTGTCGCGCGGCGACCGCTTCCGGTTCGGTCATGCCGGTGTAGCGCCCGGTCGCTTTCATCTCCTCCAGCGCCTTCTTCGCGTAGTGGAAGCTGGCAAGGAGATAGAGCTGCGCGTCGATGCACATGGCGTAGCCCATATCCTCCAATTCGTTCATCGGATATTGCGGCCGGCCGTCGCGGTTGCCGCGGCTCTGCACATAGACCAGCGGCAGCGGCGACCGCTTCGGTGCTTCCTTCGCTTCCTCGTCATTGCGCGGGAAAAAAAGCCCCATATCCGCCCCCTCTTCCGCGGCGACCTGCATCCGTTCGATCGATGGCTCCAGCCCTTCGAAGCGGCAGATGTCGGTGCGTGCGATGATCACGAAATCCGGATCGCGTTTGTCGCGCTCGCGGCAGGCCCAGCGGATCTTGTCGCGGAATTCGTCGAGCGGGATCGCGTGGGCCACGTACTTGTGATAGTGGGCGCGTTTGGGGAAGAGCTGGTCTTCGATATGGATGCCGGCGATGCCGCCATCGATGAAGTCGCGCACCGTGCGGGTCACGTGCAAGGGTTCGCCGAACCCCGCCCCCGCATCCGCCACCACCGGCAGCGAGATCGAGCGCGCGATCTGCGAGGCCGTCTCGACCTGCTCGGTCAGGGTCAGCAGCGGCTCCGTCACCGCGCGCGAGCCGCCGGTCACGAACCCGCCCACATAGGCCCCCTCGAAGCCGAGCTGCTCCACCATCCGCCCGCCCAGCGGATAGTACACCGCCGGGAAATACAGCATCCCGTCCTGCTTCAACAGCGCGCGCAGGCGCGTCGTGGCTTTCTCCATGATTTGACTTCCCCTCCTGTCATGCAAATGATTGTCCGGACATAAACCCCAGTATGAAGTGCGACGCCGCCGGAGAGAAACCCTGTCATGACTTCCACCCCCATCGGCACCGCGGACACCCCGCACCGCATCGAGCTGCCCTGCGCCTGGACCCGCCAGACCCTCGAGGCCGACCCCTCCTGGATCTGGCCCTTCGAGAAGGCGCATATCGAGGAGCTCGACGCCGCCCTCCGCCTCTCCCAGGAAACCGGCCTCGGCCCCTTCGAGGTCACCAAAAGCGACTTCCCGCTGCCCACCTTCGGCGCGGTCCTGCAGAAGCTGCTCGACGCGCTGGAGCACGGCCGCGGCGTCGTCCTGATGCGCGGCTTCCCGGTCGAGCGCTACAGCGTGGACGAGCTGCGCCGCCTCTATTGGGGGCTCGGCACCCACATGGGCACCGCCGAATCGCAGAATATCGACGGCGAGCTGATGCAGGACATCGCCGACCGCGGCTTCGACTACACCAAGAGCGAACACCGCGGCAGCATGACGGCCGCCAAGCTGCGCCCGCATTGCGACATCACCGATGTGGTCGGCCTGCTCTGCGTGCGCCACGCCAAGTCCGGCGGCAAGAGCACCTTGTGCAGTTCCAGCACCGTCTATAACGAGGTCTTCGACAAACACCCGGAATATCTGCCGGTGATCCATGAGGGCTTCCGCTTCGACCTCGATGGCAAAGGCCCGACCGGCCACCCGAAGGAGGTCACCAACCCGCTGCCGATCTTCAGCTGGTGCGAGGGCCAGCTCAGCTGCCGCTTTAACCAGAAGGCCATCGAGGAAGGCGCGGAGAAGATCGGCGCACCGCTCAACGAACTCCAGCAAGCGGCGGTGGCCTTCATCGGCGACACGGCGATCCGCCCGGACCTGCAATATGAGATGGATTTCCAGCCCGGCGACATCCAGTGGCTCAACAACTACGTCATCCTGCATTCGCGCACCGAATATGAGGACCACGCGGAACCGGACCGCAAGCGCCTGCTGCTGCGCCTCTGGCTCAACCACCCCAAGGCCCGCCCGCTCGACGACGATTTCGCCAACAAGGCGCTGATGGGCCCGCGCAAAGGCGTGAAGAAACGCGCGGCCACCTACGAACTGGCGGACTGACGCGCGGGGCTGCTGTAGAGCGCCGCGTCATCGACTCATGGCCGGTCACGCGCCAACTTAAGGGCCATCCTCTCCCCGTCACCCCCGGCGTGACCGGGGGTCCCTGTCGATCGCGGTCAGCCTGCACCGGCCTTGGAAACGCCAACAGTGGTCGCGCAGGACAATGCGCGGGGCTCGACGCAGGGCAACCCTAACCAAAGAATGGTCTCAGCTTCTGGATCGATCCCCGACCCTTCGGTCAAAAGGCTGGTAGGTCGGGGATGACAGGCGACGGGGTGAGTACCGCTTTATCCCAACTGCGGACATCGACGGCCGAATTTGTGAGGTCTGGTTCTGACCCACAGCGGACATGGGGTCATCGACTGAAGTGCCCAAGCCTAGTGCGGACTTTTATTATCGCATTGCGCTAGAATTGGTTCTTTGACGGCATCGCCAATAAGCAACGGATTGGCTACCTGCGTGCCGATTGTCGCCGGCAGCAAACCTTCTGGATAGATCGCTGTCAGGAACGACGGTATGCCCATGTAAGCGGTGTTGGCGAAAACTGCGGTTTGGACGCGCATGGCCTGCTGTCGTGATCGAAGATGAACAACGGTTGTGGCAAACCAGGGACGGTGAAATTAGGAAGACGGCGTTTCTATCCGTTGTTGCCTGAAGAGAGCCATTCCATTGCAGTTTCGAAATCTGTGAAGACCTTAATCGTTATCTCACGTTCCTGCTCGCCCTCGATAATTGCCTGGAATAGCCTGATTAATATCTGGGCCATATCTTCACGAACGACAAATGCAGTACGCCCCCCAAGCCTTTGCGCATCGTATCCCTGAGAATGTTTGCCAATCTTTCGGAGAATATTAGCGTCTATCCAATCTAAGCTTCCCGCCTCACTGAGGTCAGCCAGTCGATTGCGTGTGACTATTTCAGAGAACGATTCATAAAAATCATCAAGTGACCACGGAGCCACGTATTTCACGATTGTCAGTTGTTTGTCTTCAACGATAGAAATATTGACCGGCATTTCAACAAAACATACCTTTTAATCTCAACCCTTTAACTATACTAACAAAAGTGATCTTCTGTCTATTTAGG
>JAPPPC010000715.1 GCA_028817685.1 Rhodospirillaceae bacterium | reverse complement strand
GTCGTGATGTTCCCGTTCGTCGAAGGTGACGTGGATGCCATCCACCCACGTTTCGAACACGCGCGCATAGGTTTCCGTCAGCGCCTTGGCGAGCTCCTTCTTCTGTTCCGGGCTGCGGCCCTTCAGCAGTTCGACGCGAATATAGGGCATGGCACACTGACCTCTTCGGTTTGGCCGTCGGGCCCACAGTCTAGGGTTGCAGCAGCGGGCCTGTCCAGGACCTGACGGTGAACCGGTATGTCTTGTAAACCCGACGAGCAGATTCTTTCCGAACCGGTCCCGATCGGTAACGTCACCGCACCGAACCGATTCTTCGCCGCCCCGCACGCGACGGGAACCGGCAGTCTGCGCGACCGCAGCACCCTTGCCATCAAGCGGGAGAAGGCCCGCGGCGGCTGGGGCACAGTCTGCACCGAACACGCGGAAATCCACGCATCCAGCGATATGACGCCGTCGCACAATATCCGTTTCTGGGGGACGGACGACCAACGGCTGGCCACGGAAATCGCAACCGCCATTCACGATGAGGGATCCCTGGCGGCCTTGGAGTTGACCCACAGCGGCGCCAATGCCAGCAATTTCGGCAGCTACGAGCCCGCACTGTCGCCATCGGGCGGGATGATTACGCCGACCGGCGGCGTCGCCCCGCCGCCGCTGCAAACCCGCATGATGGACCGCGACGATATCCGCGAGTTTCGGCAATGGCACCGCGACGCCGTCGGCCGCGCAATCGCCTGCGGCTTCGATGTCGCTTACGTCTACGCGATACCCCTTTTGTCGCTCCCCGGACAGTTCCTATCCGCATCCTTCAATCGGCGGTCGGACGAATACGGCGGCCCCCTGCAGAACCGGCTGCGGCTACTGCGCGAATTGATCGAGGACGCCGGCGACGCCGCCGCGGGACGGTGCGCCATCGCCGTGCGTATCGCGGTCGCCGATTTTCTCGACCCGAAAACCGGTAATGCGGAATTGCATGAGCTCTTCGACGATATCGGCACGCTTCCGGATCTTTGGGACGTGATCGTTCACGGCATGAGCCGGGATGCGGGCGGCGCCCGATCCCGCCAGGACCCCGGCGCGACCGACGTGCTGCGCGAGATCAAGCGCTTGACCGCAAAGCCGGTTGTCAGCGGCAATACGATTTCCGATCCCGGCACCATGGCCCAGATGGTTCGCGACGATGTCGTCGACCTGTTTTCCGCCGCACGACCCTCGATCGCCGATCCCTTCCTGCCCAAGAAAATGATGAACGGCAGAGCCGATCAGGTGACACACTGCATCAAGTGCAACATCTGCATCGCCGGTGTCCTGCAACGGGCACCGTCCAAGTGCACGCAAAACCCCACTTTCGGCGAACAGTACCGCCGAAGCTGGCGCGCCGACACGGTGCCGCCGCGCCGGACACGAAAGCGCGTCGCCGTCGTCGGGGCCGGTCCCGCGGGTCTCGAATGCGCGGCCACGCTCGGTGAACGCGGCTACGATACCGTCTTGTTCGAGCGCACCGGCGCACTGGGCGGCCGGGCAGCACGCGAGAGCGCCCTGCCCGGTCTCGAGAGCTGGTCGCATATCGTGTCGGACCGCGTGAAGCGGATCGCGCGCCTGACAAACGTATCGATCCGCACCGGTGTCGATGTCACCGATGCGCAATTGCAGGACGAAGGTATCGACAAAGTGTTCCTGGCCACCGGCGCTTCCTGGGATCGCAAGGGCGGCGGTCGCTGCAATGTCGTACCGTCTCGTCTAGGCACGGGCATCCGTCTCTACACACCCGATGACATTATGGCCGGCCGCCTGCCCGCCGGCCGCGTTCTGATACACGACGAAGACCAGTTCTACATGGGCAGTACAATTGCCGGATTGCTGGCGGGGCTTGGATGCACCGTCTCGCTTTCCACGCCCGCCTCCGTGGCCGCCCCCTACACGGTCTTCACCTTGGAGCAGCGGCTTATACAGCAACGGCTGCTGCGAAGCGGTGTCCGGATCCTTCCGAACCTGCAACTGCTTTCGGCAGATGCGGATCATGCTGAACTGGCCTGTACCTTCACCGGCGATCGGCAAAAAGAAGGTTTTGAGAGTCTCGTCCTGGTCGGCGGGCGCGTCCCGGACGACCGGTTGTGGCATGCACTCAAAACTTCCCCGGCAAACCGACTCGATCCGATGCGGATCGGTGACGCCCTGGCGCCGCGCCTGCTCTCCCATGCGGTGTTTTCGGGCCATAAGGCCGCCCGGGAGTTTGAGCTGGACGCGTCACGCGACCCGCTCGATGACCATGCGGTGGAGCAAGGGATCGGCATCCGGCAACGCCTGCTGCCGGTCGCCTAGAAGATAGCCGCCTGTCGCCAAGCAGGGAGCCATCCGCTAGCCTATTCCCAACCGAACAAAGTGGAGAACAGGGCATGCGATTGAAGGACAAGGTGGCGATCGTCACGGGAGCGGCATCGGGCATGGGCGCCGCAACGGCGAAGCTGTTCGTTGCAGAAGGCGCGAAGGTGGTCCTCACGGACATTCTGGAAGACGAGGGCGCGGCGCTGGCGTCGGAGCTTGGCGGCGATGCAAGATTTCAAAAACTGGACGTAACCAGCGAAGCGGATTGGGACGCGCTGATCGCGGAGACCCTTTCAGCCTTTGGCCGGATCGACGTGCTGGTCAACAACGCCGGCGTCAGCGGTAGCCATCCGGACGTGCTGAACACCGATACCTGGGACGAACAAATGAACGTCAACGCGCGCGGTGTCTTTCTCGGCATGCGCGCCGTGATCCCAAAGATGCAGGAAGGCGGCGGCGGATCGATCGTCAATATTTCCTCGATCTCCGGTCTGACCGGACAGAAGTTCGTGCATATGGGCTACAACGCCGCGAAGGGTGCGGTACGGCTGGCGACCAAGGCGGCGGCGGTGCAATTCGCACGCGACGGCATCCGGGTGAACTCGGTCCATCCCGGCCTGATGCCGGCGATGCGCACCTCGATGATGAGCTCCGATCCGGAAGTGCGCCGCAAGATGACCAACGCCGTGCCGATGGGCCGCGAAGGGCGGGTCGAGGAGGTCGCGCACGCCAACCTGTTCCTGGCGAGCGACGACGCCTCCTACATCACGGGGATCGAGGTGCCTGTCGATGGCGGATTCGTCGCGCAGTAACCGCCGGCTACCGCCGTTCCGCCTGCACGGTTAAAAACGAAAACGTTTCGGTGATCACGCGCTTGAATCCGTGCCGCAGTTCGGCGTCCAAGCTGAGGCTGTCCCCCGCCTTGAGCGTGAACTCATGGTCGCCGTAGCCGTAGACCGCCTCGCCCTCCAGCGCGTAGACGAACACGACACCATGACCGACATAGACCGGCGGCCGCGCCGTCTGGCGCACCAGGGTGACGCGCCGCGCCTCGAACTGGATGTCGCGCCGTGTGTGGAAGGCGAGGTTGATGAACTCGTGGCTGTGATTGTCCACCATGCGGGTCGAATAAAGCCCTTCGCCGTAGCGGACATGGGTGAAATCCACATGGTTGGACGAGGTTTCGCGGAAAAAGCTGACCAAGGGCACGTCGAGGGTGCGGCTCAACGCGTTCAACGTCGATATCGAGGGCGAGGCCTGGCCGTTTTCGATGCGGCTGATCATTGCCGCCGACACACCGGACTCCGCGGCAAGCTGGCGGGCTGTAAGGCCCCGATTTTCGCGAAGATCGCGCACCGCCGACCCGATCGCCAGATCGATCGATGCGATATCTTCGGATGCGGCGCGGTCGCTCATCTGTAGGAAAAGGCGCGCTTGAAGCGCCAGATCAGGTAGTCGCCGCAGCTGATCGGCGCTTCGCCGGGGACATGGTCTTGGCCGAAAACGTCGCACGCATCGATCATCGTTTCCGGGTTCGGGTCGAAGGCGAGGACAAGGGACAGCCGGTCCTGACCCGAACTGTTGACGACGCGGTGCGGTGTCGATCGGTAGGCGCCGTCGGTCCAGCGCGACAGCAGATCGCCGACATTGACCAGCAAGGTGCCGTCGATCGGCGGTGCGTGAATCCAGTCCCCATCGAGATCCTGCACGTGCAGCCCGCCCACCGAATCCTGGCACAGCACGGTCAACACGCCGAAATCCGTATGGGGGCCGACGCCAAAGCGATCTGCGCCCAGGGCCACATCCTGCTGCGGATAATAGACATAGGACGCGCGGCTGAGCGGGGCGGATGCGGTACGCAGAAAAAACATCTCGTCGAGTCCGAGGCCTCGCGCGAAGCCACGCATCAGATCATGCGCGACCCTGTGCGCCGTATCGAAATAGCGCATCGAGACGGTGCGAAGATCGGGGGTAAATGCCGGCCAGCGATTGCGGCCGCGCAAGGGGTGGTCGTCCGGCACGGTTCCAGACGCGTCCTCGAAGCCCCAGATGAAGCTTTCTTTCAGGTCGGCCTGGGCGTCATCCTGCATCTTGGCGCCGCCCTGCCCCAGCCAGCCGCGATGGTTCTCCGAGACGGTGACCGTCGCCTTGTCGGCCTCGGAAGCATGAAAGAAGCCGAAGGCAGCCGCCCGTGCCGTATCGATCAGATCCGCGCCGATACCGTGCCCGGCAATGTAGATGAAGCCCATATCCCGGCTGGCAGCGTGCAGCGCCCGCGCCACGGCCGCCGGATCGCTGCCATCGCGCAACGGCGTGATGTCCACGACCGGGATCCGCCCGGCATCGACATGCTTCGCTTGCGCGTAGGCCATCTTCACTCGTCCTTTGCGTAATAGCCGACGATGTCGCCGTCCGTCGTCACCCCCAAACCGTTGAGGCAACGATTGACGTAGTTGAAATAGCCGATGATCTGGTTCGCCTCGAGGATCTGGCCGTCATCGAGCCCCGCTTCGCGCAGCGCGACCACGTCCGCCTCGACCATGGCGCCGGGGTCGCGCGTCAGCTTTTCCGCGTAGCGCAGCAGCGCGAGTTCCGCGCCGTCGAACGCGGTCTCCGGCGTGCGGGCCTGCAATGCCTTTTCGATCGCGTCGGCCCGCGCGTCATCGCCGATCAAGTGGCGCGCATTGGCCCAATGGTTGGCCAGCGAATAAGGGCAGTCGTTAAGAATCGAGACGTAGGAGCTGATCGTCTCCTGCAGCCATTCCGGAAGCGTGTTCGCATCGTCATGCAGCGCGGCGCGGTACAACACCACATGGCCGCGCATCGTGTTCGGCCGCAGCGAATGAACTCGCATGACGTTGTCGACGGTGCCATGCGGCGTGCGCGCCAGCTTCAAAGTGTCGAGCAGCGCGTCGTCCGCCTCTTCATCCGATATCATCTTTATCCAGGCACTCACATCGGGCTCCTTATTACGCGCGTTCGTCGGCCTGCATGCGCCGCTCCAGCCAGCGCACGCCGGCGGACACGACCAGGATCAGAACGAGATATTCCAGGACGAGGATGGTGTAGACCTCCAGCGGGCGATATTCGGTCACCACCAATTCGTTGGCTTTACGGGTCAGTTCCTGCATGCCGATGACCGAAACGAGCGACGACATTTTCAGCATGTAGACGAGCTGATTGCCGAGCGCGGGCAGCACGCGCCGGATCGCCTGCGGCAGGATAACGAAGCGCATCGTATCGGTGTAGTTCAGGGAGATCGAATGGGCCGCTTCATACTGGCCTTTGGCGACGGACTGGATACCGGCACGGAAAATCTCCGCCTCGAAGGCGCTGTCGGACAGGGCGAGCGCAATGACGCCGGCCCAAAAGACGCTGATCGACAGGCCGACCAGCTGCGGCATGCCGTAATAGACCCAAAGGATCAGCACCAGGATCGGCACGGCGCGGACCAGCTCCACATAGACCCGGTTGATGCTGCGCATATAGGGATTACGCGCGAGGCCCGGCAGGGCGATAACCAGCCCGACGACAATGGAAATCGCGATCGCGGTGACCGACAGCAGGATCGTGTAATAAAGACCGCTCAGCAGGAATTTCAGATTGGTGGCACCCGACTCGGTCATCGGGTTGACGACGTACCAGCCCCACTCGCCGGAACAGCCGGTAAGCATCAACGCCATCGCTAAGGTCGCTATCCGCATCCCTGCCTCCTAGTGATGCAGGATCTTGTCGAGAAAGTCGCGGCAACGCTGACTTTCCGGGTTGGTGAAGAAGGTCTCCGGATCGCCAGTCTCGACGATCTCGCCCTGGTCCATGAACACCATCTTGTCCGCGACCTTGCGCGCGAAGCCGGTTTCGTGCGTCACGCAGATCATCGTCATGCCGCTGGTTGCCAGCTCCGTCATGACATCAAGCACCTCGTTGATCATCTCCGGATCGAGCTACTAGTTCGGCTCGTCGACCGGCATGAGGATCTGCTCCCGGCAAGGCTAAAGGGCGATCG
>JAPPPC010000669.1:4383-6336 GCA_028817685.1 Rhodospirillaceae bacterium | reverse complement strand
GGATTCGGTCGCCATCCTGGGCGCCATGGACGTCGTGTTCGGGGAGATCGACCGATGAGCGACAAATTCGAATTCACACCGGACAACATGGCGATCGCGCAGAAATACATCGCCAAATATCCGGAAGGGCGTCAGGCGAGCGCGGTTTTGCCCTTGCTCGATCTGGCGCAACGGCAGAACAACAACCACGCCTCGGACGCGGTCATCGACGCGGTCGCAGAGCTGCTCGGCATGGCGCGCATCCGCGTGGTCGAGGTCGCCAGCTTCTACACGATGATCAACACGAAGCCGGTCGGGAAGTATCTGCTGCAGTTCTGCACGACGACGCCGTGCTGGCTGCGCAACTCCGACGAGGTGGTCGAGGCCGCGCGAAGCCATCTCGGTATCGACTACGAACAGACGACGGAAGACGGGCTTTTCACCATGCGCGAGGTGGAATGCCTCGGCGCCTGCGTCAACGCGCCGATCGTTCAGATCAACGACGACATGTATGAGGATCTCACCGGTCCGCAATTGATCGCGGTGCTGGATGCCTTGAAGGCCGGCGAGACGCCGCCGCACGGCCCGCAGATCGACCGGCAGAAATCTGCACCGGTCGGCGGACCGCAAACCCTTAACGATCTCGACTTCGCAGAGGCTGACTGATGCTGCAGGACAAGGATCGCATTTTCACCAACCTCTACGGGCTGCACGACCCGGGTCTCGCCGCCGCGCGGGGGCGGGGCGATTGGGACAACACCAAGGCGATCATCGAAAAGGGTCGTGACTGGATCGTCGAGGAGATGAAGTCCTCCGGCCTGCGCGGCCGGGGCGGCGCCGGTTTCCCGACCGGTTTGAAATGGTCGTTCATGCCCAAGGAGGAGACCGAAGGCCGACCGCACTACCTCGTCGTCAATGGTGACGAGAGCGAGCCCGGCACCTGCAAGGACCGGGATATTCTGCGCCATGATCCGCACAAACTGGTCGAAGGCTGTTTTGTCGCCGGTTTTGCGATGGGTGCGCATGCGGCCTACGTCTACGTTCGCGGTGAGTTCTATAACGAGGCCGCGGCGCTCGACCGCGCGGTCGACGAGGCTTACGAGGCCGGTCTGCTCGGCCCGGACGCCTGCGGCACCGGTTGGGCCTTTGACGTCTATGTGCATCGCGGCGCCGGCGCCTATATCTGCGGCGAAGAAACCGCGCTGCTTGAAAGCCTGGAAGGCAAGAAGGGTCAACCGCGCCTGAAACCGCCATTCCCGGCGATGTCGGGTCTCTATGGCTGCCCCAGCACGGTCAATAATGTCGAGACCATCGCGGTCGCACCGACCATCCTGCGCCGTGGCGCCGACTGGTTCAGCGGCTTCGGCCGCGAGAACAATGTCGGTACCAAGGTGTTTTGCATTTCCGGCCATGTCGAGAAGCCCTGCAACGTCGAAGAAGCGATGTCGATTCCGCTGAAGGAGTTGCTCGAGAAGCATGCGGGCGGCGTGCGCGGCGGCTGGGACAATCTGCTGGCCGTGATCCCCGGCGGCAGCTCGACGCCGATGCTGCCGAAATCGATCTGCGACGATGTGTTGATGGATTTCGATGCGCTGCGCGAGCACAAATCCGGTCTGGGAACCGCCGGCGTCATCGTCATGGACAAGTCGACAGACATCATCAAGGCGATCGCGCGGCTGGCCTATTTCTACAAGCATGAGAGCTGCGGCCAGTGCACGCCGTGCCGGGAAGGCACGGGCTGGATGTGGCGCGTTCTCGAGCGTATGGCGAAGGGGCAGGCAGAAATCGAAGAGATCGACATGCTGCTCGAAGTCTCGCACCAGATCGAAGGCCACACGATTTGCGCGCTCGGCGATGGCGCAGCGTGGCCGGTCCAGGGGTTGATCCGCCACTTCCGCGACGAGATCGAGAGCCGCATCGTCGGCCGCAAGACCGTCTCCGTGGCGGCGGAGTAGGCGCGGGGCATGCCGAACG
>JAPPPC010000669.1:0-4373 GCA_028817685.1 Rhodospirillaceae bacterium | reverse complement strand
AACGTCAAAGTCGACGGTGTCGAGTTGTAAGTTCCGGACGGGCTGACCGTCCTGCAGGCTTGCGAGAGTGCTGGGGCTGAAATTCCTCGTTTTTGCTATCACGAACGCCTGTCCATTGCCGGCAACTGCCGCATGTGCCTGGTCGAGGTGAAGCCCGGGCCGCCGAAACCGGCAGCATCATGCGCCTTGCCGGTCGGCGACGGCATGGAGATCTTCACCGACTCGGAAATGGTCCGCAAGGCGCGTCACGGCGTAATGGAATTCCTGCTGATCAATCATCCGCTTGATTGTCCGATTTGCGATCAGGGTGGCGAATGCGATCTGCAAGACCAGGCGATGGCCTTTGGGCATGACGGCAGCCGCTTCGAAGAGAATAAGCGCGCCGTCGACGACAAATATATGGGCCCGCTGATCAATACGATCATGACCCGCTGCATCCATTGCACGCGGTGCGTCCGTTTCTCGACTGAAGTCGGCGGTGTCACCGATATGGGCATGATCAATCGCGGCGAAAACGCCGAGATCACGACCCTTGGCAAGGCTGTGTCGTCGGAACTGTCGGGCAACGTGATCGATCTCTGTCCGGTCGGCGCGCTGACCTCGAAACCCTATTCCTTCGTCGCGCGGCCTTGGGAATTGCGCAAAACCGAGACCATCGACGTGATGGACGCGATCGGCAGCAATATCCGGATCGACGCGCGCGGCAATGAGGTCCTGCGGGTCCTGCCGCGCCTCAACGAAGATGTAAACGAGGAGTGGATCTCCGATAAGACGCGCTTTGCCTGTGACGGTCTGCGCCGGCAACGGCTCGACCGGCCCTATATCCGCAACGCGGAAGGCAAGCTCCAGGCAGCAGACTGGGATGCTGCGTTCGTGGCGATTGCGGAGCGGTTGAACGGTGTCGACGGCGGCAAGATCGCGGCGCTGGCCGGCGATCAGTGCGATGCGGAAGCGATGTTCGCATTAAAAGCGCTGATGGAGTCGCTCGGCTCCGCGAATATGGATTGCCGGCAGGACGGCGCCGCGCTCGACCCGTCGGCGCGCGCGTCCTATCTGTTCAACAGCGGCATCGCCGGTGTTGAAGCGGCCGATGCCTGCCTGATCATCGGATCCAACCCGCGCTGGGAAGCGCCGTTGGTCAATTCGCGGCTGCGCAAGCGCTGGCTTCAGGGCGGTTTCAATGTGGGTGTGGTCGGGCCGGCGCACGATCTGACCTACGATACCGAATATCTGGGCGCGGGCGCGGAGACGCTGCAGCAGATCGCCGATGGCAGTCACGCCTTCGCGTCCGTTCTGAAGGACGCCGAACGGCCGATGTTGATCCTAGGCATGGGAGCCTTGACCCGGGGCGACGGCGCAGCGGTTCTGGCAGCCGCGCGGCAGATCGCCGAGAGCACGGGCATGGTCAGCGACGATTGGAACGGGTTCAACGTCCTGCACACGGCTGCCGCGCGGGTGGGCGGGCTGGATCTCGGTTTCGTGCCGGGTGACGGCGGTCTCGATACTGGCGGCATTCTCGACGCCGCCGCGTCGGGCGCGGTCGAGGTTTTGTATCTGATGGGCGCCGATGAGGTTGATACGAAGAAGTTGGAAAATGCCTTCGTTATCTATCAAGGCCATCACGGCGATGCCGGGGCACATGTGGCCGACATCATCCTGCCCGGGGCGGCCTATACCGAAAAATCAGGGACCTACGTGAACACGGAAGGCCGGGTGCAGCAGGGACAGGTCGCTTCCTTTCCGCCTGGAGAGGCGCGCGAGGACTGGACGATCATCCGGGCTCTATCAGGCGTGCTTGGCAAGACGCTACCCTTCGACAGCCTGTCGGCCTTGCGCAAGCAGATGCAGGCGGCGTGTCCGCACTTTACGCGTCTCGACGATCCGGAGCGGGCGGACTGGGGCGATTTCGGCAGCAGCGGTGCGATGGATCCAGCGCCCTTCGAGTCGCCGATCGCGAATTTCTATATGACGGACCCGATCAGCCGCGCCTCGGAGACGATGGCGAAATGTACGCAGGAGTTCGTCAACAATACGGACGGGGCGACCGGCACCGATGGCTGAATTCTGGGACATATACGTCTGGCCGACGATCGTAATCGTCTTTTATATCATTTTGATCGTGGCGCCGTTGTTGGGGGGGGTTGCCTATCTGACGCTTGCCGAGCGCAAGGTCATCGGCTGGATGCAGCTGCGCAAGGGCCCGAACGTCGTCGGTCCCTTCGGATTGCTGCAGCCGCTTGCCGACGGCATCAAGCTGATGTTCAAGGAGACCATCATCCCGGCGAGTTCCAACCGGGGCATGTTCTTCGCCGCGCCGATGGTGACCTTCATCCTGGCATTGGTCGCCTGGGCGGTCATCCCGTTTGATGCGGGACTTGTGCTCGCCGACATAAATGTCGGAATTCTATACCTTTTTGCCATTTCCTCGTTGGGTGTCTACGGCATCATCATGGCCGGGTGGGCGTCGAATTCGAAATACGCCTTTTTGGGCGCGCTTCGTTCGGCCGCGCAGATGGTGTCCTACGAAGTGTCGATGGGCTTCGTCATCATTACCGTGCTGTTGTTCGTTGGTTCGCTGAATCTTTCGGCGATTGTCGAAGAGAAGGCCGGCGGGTTCTTGAACTGGCATTTCTGCGGCATCCTGTTTCCGATGGCGATCATCTTCTTTGTCTCGACCCTGGCGGAGACCAACCGGGCGCCGTTCGATTTACCGGAAGCGGAAGCGGAGCTGGTTGCCGGCTACAACGTCGAATATTCGGCGATGACCTTCGGCATGTTCTTCCTGGGCGAATACGCGAACATGATTTTGATGTCGGCGATGACCTCGATCCTGTTCCTGGGCGGCTGGATGGCGCCGTTCGACATCGCGCCATTCACCTGGATTCCGGGACCGATCTGGTTTGCCGGCAAGATCGCTTTCTGTCTGTTCGTCTTCCTGTGGGTGCGGGCGACATTCCCGCGTTACCGCTATGACCAGTTGATGCGCCTCGGCTGGAAGGTGTTTCTGCCGATTTCGCTGCTCTGGGTGATTGTGGTAGCCGGCTGGTTGTTCATGCTCGGCAAGGTTCCGGGCGCGTGAGTGATTTGGTGAGGGATGTGACATGGCGCTGCTAGAACGCACGGTAAAAGGTCTGTTGCTCACCGAGCTGGTTCAGGGCATGTCCCTGACCCTGCGCTCGATGTTCCGGCAAAAGCATACGATCAACTATCCCTACGAGAAGGGACCGCTGTCGCCGCGCTTTCGCGGCGAGCACGCGTTGCGCCGCTATCCGAACGGCGAGGAGCGCTGCATTGCCTGCAAGCTGTGCGAAGCGATCTGCCCGGCGCAGGCGATTACGATCGAAGCGGAACCACGCGAAGATGGCAGTCGGCGTACGACGCGCTACGACATCGACATGACGAAGTGCATCTATTGCGGCTTTTGCCAGGAAGCCTGCCCGGTGGACGCGATCGTCGAAGGACCGAATTTCGAGTTCGCGACGGAGACCCGCGAGGAACTCTTCTACGACAAGGACAAGCTTCTGGAGAACGGTGAACGGTGGGAAGCGGAAATCGCTTCGAACATCGAACAGGATTTGCCGTATCGGTAATCAAGGCGCGCTTGTGAGGGCAAGCGTGGAGGGGACTGCATGATCATTCAAGCCTTGGTGTTCTATCTTTTCGCGTTTGTGGCGGTGGCCGCGGGCGTGCTGGTGATCGCTTCGCGCAATCCAGTGCATTCCGTGTTGTTCCTGATCCTCGCCTTTTTCAACAGTGCCGGACTGTTTGTGCTGATGGGGGCGGAGTTCCTGGCGATGATCCTGGTCATCGTCTATGTCGGCGCGGTGGCGGTGCTCTTCCTGTTCGTCGTCATGATGTTGGACATCAACTTCGTCGAGCTTCGCAGCGGTTTTGCGCAATACCTGCCGGTTGGCGCCCTTGTCGGGCTGATCTTGTTGGCAGAGCTCCTGGTTGTCGGAAGCGGCTGGGTCGTTATTCCGCAGGCGGAGAGTGTGGCCGCGGCGCCAATTCCACCGATCGATCAGGTTACCAATACCGAGGCGATCGGCCGATTGATCTATACCAAATACGTTTATCTGTTCCAGGCTGCGGGTCTCGTCCTGTTGGTCGCGATGGTCGGTGCCATCGTGTTGACCCTGCGGTCGCGTGCGGGTGTGCGCAAGCAGCGGATCGGCGACCAGGTGGCGCGCCGGCCGGATGATGCGATCGAAGTCGTCAAGGTGACGACGGGGAGCGGTATCTAGTCATGTTGGAAATCGGTCTCGCGCACTATTTGACGGTCGCGGCAATCCTTTTCACGCTCGGCTTGTTCGGGATCTTCCTGAACCGCAAGAACGTCATCATCATCTTGATGTCGATCGAGCTGATGCTGT
>JAPPPC010000536.1 GCA_028817685.1 Rhodospirillaceae bacterium | reverse complement strand
TCGGTGTACAGGGCTCCGGGATAGCGTTGTGTGATTTCGGCCAGCGCCTTCTCGCCGAATAGGCTGTTCCGGTTTTCCACATAGATGCCGGCGATATTGCCCCCGATCAGAAGGAACAGGGCGACGAAGACGAGCCTCTGCGATTGGTTGCGGAGCAATTCCGCCAATGCGAGGGCGGTCACGACCGTTGCGCCCAGCGCGGTGATCAGGAAATAGCGCGGGTTGAGTGGCAACAGATCGTGCGCAGCGCCGGCGCATAGGAACCAGAACAGGCCGACGCCGCCAAAAACGATGACCGCGTGCCGGACTGCCGGGGACACAGACTTTCGGAACGCCATCCAAATGCCGAGCGGGATCGCGATCCAGAAGAGGAACACGAACTCCTGATTGGCCAGAATGACGAGCAGCGGATCCACGATAGGATGGATGATCACATTGCCCGCCAAATCGATTCCGCGGTCGATCTTGCCCCCGCCGTGATGCAAGGAAATGTTGAGCCTGTACAGCGGGTCGCCGGTCATCACGAACAGGTACAGCACCTCGGCCAGCCAGACGGCCAGAAAGCCCGCCCCGATAATGAAGTATCGCCATCGGTCGATGCCGTAGCCGAACAGGAACAGGACTCCGATGAAAGCGACGAAAAAGACGGTCGTCTCGCGCGTCAGAAAGGCCAGTGCCGCGAAGGCGCCGGTCAGAAGAAGCCGGCCCGCCGTCGCACCTTGCGTCACCGAGCGGTAGAAGAATGTCAGGGACAAGAACAGAAAGAACGCTTCGATGATATCGACGGAAGCGATACTGGCCCAGGTCACGAGGATGGGGTTCGTTGCCAGCAATCCCGCGAGGATCAACGCCGCCGTCGACCCGGTATTGCGATGGGTGATGGCGACCAATATGCCGATGAGACCCAGCGTATAGAGCAGCGTCGGCAGTGCCAGGCTGAACTCCTGTTCGCCGAAGGTGAGGAACGACAGCGCTATGGGGATCGTGATGGTGTAGCGAATGGTGCCGTGGCCGCCGACATAGGGAAACTCGCGAAGCCATCCATAGGCGCCCGCGGCGTAAATCGCGTCGTCAGAGGCCAGATATCCCGTCCACCCATAGGCGACCAGCGCAATGAAGACGGCGAGGCTGAGGGTTAATAGGCGCGTGATTCCCGTTTCAGAACCGATCACCTAGTTTCGCTCCCTCATTGCCGGACTGGTTCGCCGCATTCGATGCCCCTCACAGCGAAATGTTTGTCGCGTAGATCAGGTTCGCGTCGCAGAACCGCACGAAGGGCATCGGCCACCACCGGGTTCTTTTCACCGGAAACAGCGATTCGATGATTGTTGTGAGGTTTTGTATCGAATTGATGTGCTCGGTCGCCATGTAATAATCGTAGGGCAGACCGGCGCTTATGCCCGCCTTACGCGGCCCCAGAGTGCGGCCGAACCGCCACAGCAAGCCGGGATCGCAGGGCAGGATAATGGACAGAACCCCGCCAGGTTTGACCACGCGGGCCCACTCCTGCAGCACATTGTGCGGCGCGGGAATATGTTCCAGCACATGGGTCGCGATCAGACGATCGAAACTATCATCGTCATAGGGGAGGGCGGTTGCGTCGACGACACGGGTTTCGACCCTGTCCTCAAGGCCCGCGGGTACTTCGATCGTGTCGAGAATTTCCTGGCTCGCGTCGCACATGACGTATTTTTCGAAGGCGTGCCGAACGAAGCCGAAGTGAATACCGGACCCGGCACCCACTTCTATGACGTTTTCGAACCTCGCATCCGCACCGTAATCCCGCTCCAGCAAGGCGTGCGTGTTCAGCAGCACCTTGGTCGCCAAGAACGGTTTCGCGTAATTGTTCTGCTCATAGGCCTTGGCCCACAAGCTGTGCATTTCCGCTTCTGAAAGAGGGGTGTTTATGTTCTTCGTCATAGTCATTTAGTGGCTTTCGGAAAGCGAAGATCAGGTCGTCGGCGAGGTAAAAATAACGGTAACGCCCAACAGGATAAATGCGCCGCCGGCGTATATCCGCCACGTGACCGGTTCGTTCAGGATGAAATAGGACAGCGTCGGGACGATGATAAAGGAAAGCGAAAACAGGGAATAAGCGATCGACAAGGGCACATGTTTCAACGCGAAGATCCACAAGAGCGTGCAGACTCCATAAAGCGTGATCGCAACCCAGAAGGTGACGCTCGAGAGCAGCGAAACGATCAGATTGCCTTCTGCGACGGCATCCGATGTTTTCTTGAACAGGATTTGGCCCGCGGAGATGCCGGCAACGATCATGATAATGAAAATCGTAAATTTCAGGTTCACGGATGGCACTCGGCTTGTGTCAGAAAACGTGTGACGTCATTGCGTTCGCGGTCGGTCAATCCCGCGTTTTCGTTATTGCCTCGACCTTGTCATACTTTGTTCTGATGAGCGGGGCGGTCGGTTCACTACCGATATCCTGAGCCAGGAACGCGATCAGGAACTGCACGCTGAGGATGATCGGCAGGACGGCAATCATCACGGTCCCAGGGGAGGTCAGAACGCCGGTCGCGATCGACTGATACCAGACAATCAAACCAAAGATCGTTCCGAAGCCGCCCAGCAGGATGCTGAAAACAAGATTGATCGAGGCGATCGAGAAATCTCGCAGGAAATAGAAATAAAGGATCCGACGGGTGGAGTATTTGATGTGCTTGCCCAGTAAGTTGAGCAGGATGTCGGAAATTTTCAGGTTGCTTTCCTCGTCCGCATAAACCGCTTCCATGGGGAAATCCTGCACGACAGCCCGAATGCCCCCCAGATTGATAAACATTTCCGTTTCGAAGAAATAGCGTTCCGAGATGTTCTCGTATTTGAGTCTGGCCGCGGCGACGGCACTAAGCGCGGTGAACCCGTTCGTCGGGTCGAAAGTCCGCCAATAGCCGCTTGAAATCTTGGTCATGAAGCTGAGCGCCGCGTTCCCGAAAAGACGGATCAGCGGCATGCTCCGCACGTCGTAGATCGAGGAAAATCAGTTTCCCTTCACGTAGTCCGCATCAAGGTTGGTGATCGGCCGGCTCAGATCGGGGATGAGGCTGGCGTCCATTTGGCCATCCCCGTCGATCTTCACCATGATCTCGATATCGACCGCCAGCGCTTGCTGGTAGCCGCTCATCACCGCGCCGCCGACGCCTTTGTTTTGCTCATGGCGGATTATGGTCAGACGCGGGGCGGAATAGTTCGCTTCGACATGGTCGGCGGTCCCTTCCGGGCAGCAATCGTCGACGACATAGATTTTATCGACATCGTCGCCGATGCCTTCCAGAACGGAAACAATGAACCGTTTGACCCGGAAACAGGGAATGATCGCCGCAACGCGCATTTTCGCAGCGTGCTGGCTAGGCGAGTCGCTCATCGAATCTCCCAGATGAGAAGGCGCCGCAGCGGGCGCCACGCAGCGCTGCGGCCATCATATAGATGCTTCAGCTAACGCCAAGTTGGTTTCCGCTTCATTAAGATTTGATATCGCACGCCTTTCCGGATTCAGAGGCCGGATGTCGCCGCAGCGGTACAGGGTCCCCTACTAAAACGTCACGACGGACCGGATCGATTTGCCGGCATGCATCAGGTCGAAGGCGTCGTTGATTTGATCCAGCGGCATGGTGTGCGTGATCAGGTCGTCGATATTGATTTTTCCGTCCATGTACCAATCGACGATCTTCGGCACGTCGGTGCGGCCTTTGGCGCCGCCGAATGCCGTACCTTTCCAGACTCTGCCCGTCACGAGCTGGAACGGCCGTGTCGCGATTTCCGCGCCGGCCGGCGCCACCCCGATGATGACCGAAACGCCCCAGCCCTTGTGGCAGCATTCCAACGCCGCGCGCATGACGTCGACATTGCCGATACATTCGAATGAATAGTCCGCACCGCCATCCGTGACGTCGACCAGCGCGTCGACCAGCTTGTCGCCATGATCCATCGGGTTGATGAAGTGGGTCATGCCGAACTTCTCGGCCATTTCTTTTTTGGCCGGATTGGTGTCGACACCGACGATCTTGTCGGCACCGACCATGCGCGCACCTTGCAGGACGTTGAGACCAATACCGCCCAGGCCGAAGACCACGACGTTCGAGCCCGGCTCGACCTTTGCGGTGTTGATGACGGCACCGATACCTGTGGTGACCCCGCAGCCGATATAGCAGACCTTGTCGAACGGCGCGTCCTGACGGATCTTCGCCAATGCGATCTCCGGCAGCACCGTGTAGTTGGCGAAGGTTGAGGTGCCCATATAGTGAAAAATCTTTTCACCGCCGAGCGAGAAACGGCTGGTCCCATCGGGCATGACGCCTTGACCCTGCGTGACACGGATCGCTTGGCACAGATTGGTCTTGCCGCTGGTGCAATAATCGCACTGCCGGCATTCCGGCGTGTAGAGCGGAATGACGTGATCGCCCTTGGCGACGCTGGTCACACCCGGACCCACATCGACGACGACCCCCGCGCCCTCATGGCCCAGAATGGCGGGGAAAATGCCTTCCGGATCGGCCCCGGACAGGGTGAATTCATCAGTATGGCACACGCCGGTCGCTTTGAGTTCGACCAGGACTTCGCCTTCTCTCGGGCCCTCCAGCTGCACGGTTTCGATTGTGAGCGCTTCCCCGGCTTTGTGAGCGACGGCTGCGCGTACATCCATGATTTCATTCTCCCCCGTTCGAAGATGCGGTTACTTGGTGTCCAAACTGCCCCAGGGACGCGGCCATTTCAAGGCTGAGGAAGAGCGGATACCGCAAGAATGCTGCGGTTGACGCGATCACCAGTGATGCATAGGTTCCGCCCACTTAAAAAGACGAGGTGCGATCATGCGCGAGCTGGCGGAGCAGGCCAATGCGTGGCCGTTCGTCGAGGCGCGGAAGGTTCTGAAGCGCGTCGGCGGCAAGACACCGGACAAGGGCTATGTGCTGTTCGAGACGGGTTACGGCCCGTCCGGCCTGCCGCACATCGGAACCTTCGCGGAAGTGTTGCGTACGACCATGGTGCGGCGCGCCTTCGAGCGGTTGAGCGACATTCCGACAAAGCTGTTCGCGTTTTCCGACGATATGGACGGCATGCGCAAGGTGCCGGACAACATTCCGGACGGCGATAAGCTGCAGGAGTTTCTGCACCTGCCGCTCTCCGCCGTGCCGGATCCGTTCGGCACGCATGACAGTTTCGCTGCGCATAACAACGCGCGGCTCTGCGCCTTCCTCGACGATTATGGCTTCGATTACACCTTCGTCAGCGCAACCGAGTGCTACAAGTCCGGGCAGTTCGATTCTGCGCTGCTGAAGATGCTGGCAGTCTATGACGCGGTGCAGTCGATCATGCTGCCGACCCTGGGTGAGGAACGCCGCAAGACCTATAGCCCGTTCCTCCCGGTCTGCGCGGAGACGGGCCATGTGCTGCAGGTGCCGGTCGTCGAACGCGACGTCGAGGCGGGGACGATCGTCTATCAACGCGAGGACGGCAAACAGGTCGAAACCCCGGTCACCGGCGGGCACTGCAAATTGCAATGGAAGCCGGACTGGGCCATGCGCTGGTTCGCGCTGTCCGTCGACTATGAGATGTCCGGCAAGGATCTGATCGATTCCGTGAAGCAGTCGAGCAAGATCACGCGGTCGATGGGCGGGCGGCCGCCGGAAAGCTACACCTACGAGCTGTTCCTGGACGAGAACGGCGAAAAGATCTCCAAGTCGCGCGGCAATGGGCTGACGATGGAAGAGTGGCTCGCCTACGCGCCGAAGGACTCGCTCGCCTATTTCATGTTCGGCAAACCGACGGCGGCGAAGCGGCTTTATTTCGACGTGATCCCGAAAAATGTGGACGAGTACCTCTCGCATTTGGCCAAGTTCGAGAAGGACGACGACGCGGCGCGGCTCAAGAATGCTGTCTGGCACGTCCATAATGGCGAGCCGCCGCAGGAAACGGTCCCGCTCAGCTTCAACGTGCTGCTCAACCTGGCGAGCGCCTGTAACACCGAGGACAAAGAGGTGTTGTGGGGATTCATCGCCCGTTACGCGCCGGAAGCGTCGCCTAAGGCGAATCCCATTCTCGACGAACTGGTCGGGTTTGCAATACGCTATTACATGGATTTCGTGAAGCCGAACAAGCGCTATCGTGTGGCGGATGACCGGGAACGCGCCGCGCTGAGCGCCTTGGTCGCGGGACTCGAAAGCCTGCCCGAGGGGGCGGGCGCGGAAGAGGCGCAAAATCAGGTCTACGAAGTTGGCAAGCAGTTCGAGTTCGAGCCGCTGCGGGACTGGTTCCGGGCGCTTTACGAAATTCTGTTCGGCCAGGAGCAGGGTCCTCGCCTGGGCTCGTTCATCGCGCTGTACGGCGT
>JAPPPC010000422.1 GCA_028817685.1 Rhodospirillaceae bacterium | reverse complement strand
CGCTCGAGCAAGTCCGCACCCGAACGCCGGACCTGATCATCTCCGAGTACGATATAGCGGGCGGCCTCGAATTCCTTCAGGACGTCCGCCATGACGAAGCATCCGCGGTTCGCGCGCTACCGGTCATCATGACGACCGGCACACCGACGGCGCAACGGATCCGTGACATCTGCGACGCCGGCGCACACGAAATCCTGGTCACCCCGTTTTCTGCCAGCGCCCTAACGCGGCACATCGTCGGTATCTTCACCGAGCAGCGGAAGCACGTCGAAACACCAACCTATATCGGCCCGGAGCGGCGCAACGGAAACACCGGGTTCAACGGCGCAGACCGCCGACGGCCGGAACAGAAATAGCGTCTCAGTCTTTCACGATTTCACGCCCGATGATCAGGCGCTGGATATCGCTGGTACCCTCGTAGATTTTGCAGACCCGTACGTCGCGGGCGATGCGCGCGACCGGAAAGTCCTCCAGATAACCGACCCCGCCATGGGTCTGGATCGCGTCGGAACAGACCTCTTCGGCCATTTCCGTCGCATACAGTTTCGCCATCGCCGCTTCCTTCAGGCATGGCACCCCGGCATCGCGCAAGGAGGCCGCGTGCAGGGTCAACTGTCGGGCCGCCTCCAGCTTTGTCGCCATGTCGGCGAGCCGGAAGCCGACCGCCTGGTGGTTCACAATCGCCGTGCCCATGCTCTTGCGCTCCTTGGCATAGCCTAGTGCCGCCTCATAGGCCGTGCGCGCCATGCCGACGGCCTGCGCGGCAATCCCGATGCGGCCGCCCTCCAGGTTCGAGAGCGCGATCTTGTAACCCTCGCCCTCCTGGCCCAGCATCAGATCCGGGGTCAGCACCATATCCTCAAAACGCAGTTGGCACGTATCCGACGCCTTTTGCCCCAACTTGCGTTCCACCGACGCGACCTGATAGCCGGGCGTTGCGGTCGGCACGATGAATGCGGAAATCCCACGCTTGCCCGCGTCCGGATCGGTGACGGCGAAGGCGATGATGATATCGGCGTTCTTGCCACTCGTGATGAACTGCTTTGTACCGTTCAAAACCCAGCGATTGCCGTCACGCACCGCGCGCGTGCGCAGCGCCGCCGCATCGGAGCCCGCATCCGGTTCCGTCAGTGCGAACCCGCCAAGCCACTCGCCGCGGGCCAACGGCCGTAAAAAGCGGTCCTTCTGCTCATCCGTACCGAACTTGTAGATCGGCATGCAGGCGACCGTGTTGTGCACCGTCATGATGGTCGAGCAAGCCCCGTCGCCGGCGGCGATCTCCTCCAGCGCCATGATATAGGCGATGTTGTCGGTACCGGCGCCGTCCCATTCCGGTGGGATGAGCATGCCCATCAGGCCCAAATTTCCCATCTCGCGGATGGCGTCGGCGGGGAACACCGAATCCCGGTCCCATTCGGCGGCATGCGGCGCCAGCTTGTCCGCCGCAAAATCCCGCGCCATATCGCGGACCATGCGCTGCTCTTCGGTGAGGATCATTGGACGTGCCTCCGCACTACCACGAGATGTCCGTGCCGTCGTAATTGATGAAACGGCCATTGTCTTTCGCTTGCAGCCCGTCGATGACATCGAACATGCCGCGCACGCTGGTCGTGGTGTCGATTGCCGCAGTCGGACCGCCCATATCGGTGCGGACCCAGCCGGGATGGAACAACACGCAGGCGATGCCGTGTCCTTGCAGCCCGTGGCTCATCACGTTCACCGCAGCGTTCAGGCACGCCTTGGACGACCGGTAGATCATCCCTTCACCCGTGGCAGTCTCCGCAATGCTGCCCATCACCGACGAGATAAAGACCATCAGCTTCCTGTTCGACGCAGCGACATTGTCGGTCAACGCGGCGGCCACCCGGATCGGCGCCATCGCATCGATCGACAAGACCTCCGCCCACGCATCGTAATCGATCTCGTCATACGCATAGGTTCGCGGGCCATAGATGCCGGCATTGTTTAGCAACAGATCGATCGGCTCGCCCTTCAGCGTCGTCGCAAGAGCATCGACGGAAGCCTGCTCGGTGACGTCGAGTGAATGAACCTCGCCGCCGAGCCCGGCCGAACCCGGGTCTCGGCAGGTCGAAATCACGCGCCAGCCCGCCTCGTTGAAACGATCGACGAAGCCGCGGCCGATGCCGCGGCTCGCGCCGGTAATCAGTACTGTCGGCATCGGCTACATCACTCCCAAGATTGCCAAGAAGATCATCACCTGCCCCACGAACCCGCCGGCAAAGGCGAGCGTGCGAAGCCAGGGGATACCGAACGTGTAAACGATGACATGCGCCACGCGGGACCAGAAGAACAGGGTCGCGGCCAGCGCCGTCATCTCGTTCGCCATGCCGCCGACATGGGCGACGAGGACAAGCGCACCGAACGGCACAAGGTTTTCGACCAGATTGGCGTGCGCCTGCTTTGTTCGGGCGGACCAGGTCGGAACATCCGGTGTCGAATCCGGGTAGCCCACCGTATCGACCAAGCCCCAGGCGCCGATCCGCGCCAGGATATAGGGAACCCAAAGCAGTGCGCACAGCGCCGCGCTCCAGGCCAGCATCATCAGATCCGTCGTCATCGCTTACCTCCTCATCGTCGGGTTAAACGCATTTCGTCCGCTGGACGCGGGTCATTTCCGTGGACGGCGGCGCGGCCGGCGCAGCAACTCGCCGCCGCAATTCGGGCAGGTCTGGCTCATCGCCGTCGTGCACGGGGTGCAAAAGGTGCATTCGTAGGAGCAAATCCAGGCTTCGCCCATATCCTCCAGCGCGCCGTCGCATTTCATGCACGCTGTCTTCATTTCCAACGCCATAACTTGGCCTCCTCAGTAGGGGGTACCGTCTTTCTTGAAGAACTTGAAGCCCCCATCCGCGAACTTCCCGGCCAGGTCGATATCCGGATAGGCAACCTCGTCTCCGGCGGTGCGATCACCGATCTCCAGATAGCGGGCTTCTTCGTCGCTCTTGTTGACGAGTTGATGGCCATCCGCGACACCAGCCGGGAATCCGGCCGTCATGCCGGGCTTCAACACCTGCTCGCCGGCATCGGTGATCAAGGTGAGTTCGCCTTCCAGCACATAAATCAGTTCGTCCTGCTTGCTATGCCAGTGACGTTCAGCGGACCCCGATCCGGGCTTCAAAATGACGAGATTGACGCCGAAGTTCGTCAGTCCTAAAGGGTCGCCCAAGGCGCGTTTTTCACGATCGGCGCAGAGTTCCTGAAACACGGCCGGATAGCTGGCACCGATGCGCGGCGCGAGCGTTGATGGATCGAGCGCCGGCTTGCGTGGCGTGTCACTCATGGCTTTTCCTCCCATATATTCGGTCTCGTCATAACAAAATCAGACCCCAGACGACCACGACATTGAGCAAGCTTAAAAGGACAGCCGCAGACCCGACATCTTTCGCCGTCTTGGACAATGGGTTGATTTCGCTACCAATCCGGTCGACCACGGCTTCAAGGCCACTGTTCACGAGCTCAACGACCAGCACGAGCAACAGCGCGCCGATCAACATTGCCCGCTCAAGTCCCGTTTCGCCCCACCACAACGCCAGTGGCACGAGCGGGATGCAGAGGACGACCTCTTGCCGGAAGGCGGCCTCGGACCGCCACGCCGCCTGCAATCCCGCCCACGAATACCCGGCTGCCTTGAAGAGTCGCTCCATCGCGGTGTCTACGCGGTCTCCTGAAACAGTTCGCGGCCGATCAGCATGCGCCGGATCTCGCTTGTACCGGCGCCGATTTCGTAAAGCTTGGCATCGCGCAGCAGCCGCCCCGGCGGGCTTTCGTTGATGTATCCCATACCGCCAAGCGCCTGGATCGCCTCCAGCGCCATCCAGGTCGCCTTCTCCGCCGTGTAGAGCAGCACGCCGGCCGCGTCCTTCCGTGTCGTGTCCTGACGGTCGCACGCCTTTGCGACCGCATAGGCGTAGGCCTTGCAGGCATTCATGGTCGTGTACATGTCGGCGAGCTTGCCCTGCATCAGTTGGAACTTGCCGATCGGTTCGCCGAACTGCTCGCGCTCATGCACATAGGGCACGACCACATCCATGCAGGCCTGCATGATGCCGAGCGGCCCGCCCGACAGAACCAGCCGTTCATAGTCGAGGCCGCTCATCAGCACGCGCACGCCGGCACCGACATCGCTGACCACGTTTTCCTCCGGCACCTCGCAATCCTCGAGTACGAGCTCGCCGGTGCTGGAACCCCGCATGCCGAGCTTGTCGAGCTTCTGCGCGACCCGGAACCCCTTGAACCCTTTCTCGATGATGAAGGCGGTAATACCGTGCTGCTTTGCCTCCGGATCGGTCTTGGCGTAGACCAGCAAAGTATCCGCATCCGGCGCGTTGGTGATCCAGAACTTGGTGCCGTTCAGTACGTAACGGTCGCCCTTCTTTTCCGCCCGAAGTTTCATCGATACCACGTCGGATCCGGCGCTGGACTCGCTCATCGCCAAAGACCCGACATGTTCACCCGAGATCAGTTTCGGCAGGTAGCGGCGCTTCTGGTCCTCGGTGCCATTGCGCCGAATCTGGTTGATGCAGAGGTTGGAATGGGCCCCGTAGCTGAGCCCCACCGACCCCGAGGCTCGGCTGATCTCCTCGACCGCGATCACATGTTCCGTATAGCCCATGCCGGAACCGCCATACTCCTCTTCGACCGTCAGGCCGTGCAATCCGAGCGCGCCCATCTTCGGCCACAGGTCGCGCGGGAATTCATCGCTGCTGTCGATTTCCGCAGCGCGCGGCGCCACTTCGTCTGCGGCGAAGCTCTGCACTGTGTCGCGCAGCATGTCGGCAGTCTCGCCGAGATCGAAATCAAGACCCGGCAACGTATTGGGAATCATGGGCGCAACTCCTTTTGATCTGTGTTTTGATTATGCGCGCTTTTCCACCGAAGTCACCCGTTCCGCATTGATCGCGATCAAAGCAGAACGACCGATGCCAAACCGAGGAAACAAAGAAACCCAAGCACGTCGGTCACCGTCGTCAGCACGATGCTCGACCCGACTGCAGGATCAGCGCCAGCCCTGTCGATGGCTAACGGGATGAGGATACCCGCAAGGCCCGCGACCAGCAGATTGAGGATCATGGCGATGCCGATAACGATGCCGATCAACAGATCGCCGAACCAGAAATAGGCGATCGTCCCCATCAGGACAGCGAAAACTATCCCGTTGACACCACCAACCAGAACTTCCTTGCCGACGATGCGCAAAGCGTTGCTGGGCGTCAGTTCCTTCATCGCCAAGGCCCGGACGGCGACAGTTAGGGTCTGCGTACCGGCGTTACCGCCCATCGAGGCCACGATCGGCATCAGCACGGCGAGCGCGACGACCTTCTCGATCTCGGCCTGGAAAAAGCCGATGACGATGGAGGCCAAGATCGCCGTCAGCAGATTGAGCAACAACCAAGACAGGCGCGATTTGATCGTATCCGCAACCGCTTCGTACAGGTCGTCGACTGCAACGCCGCCGAGCTTGAGCATGTCCTCTTCATGCTCTTCATCAATCACGTCGACGACATCATCCACTGTGATCACGCCGATGATGCGGCCATCTTCATCGACGACCGGCGCCTCGACCAGCCCGTATTGCCGGAACAGAAACGCCACGTCCTCCTGATCCATCGCCGCCGGGATCAGGCGGATTTCCGGTTCCATAATGTCGGACACCGCGACAGGCCGATGGGACCGCAGCAAGCGGCTGGTCATCACCACGCCAGCTGGCTTGTTATCCGGGCCGACGACAAACAAGCCGTAGAAATCTTCCGGCACGTCGGGATCGTCGCGCATATAGTCGATGGTCTCGCCGACCGACCAGATGGAGGGAACGGCGGCGTACTCGCGCCGCATGAGGCGCCCGGCGCTGTCTTCGGGAAAGGCGAGCGCCTGCTCGTAAAGAAGCCGGTCCGCCGCGGGCACGCCGTCGAGCAAGGCGCGCTGCTCATCGCGCTCGAGCTCTTCGATAAGCCCAACAGCGTCATCGCTGTCCAATTCATTAACGACCTTAACCAGCGCATCGGAATCGAGCTCATCGATCAGGTCTTCGCGAACCGCCTCGTCGAGATGGGCAAAGACTTCGGCATCGAGTTCATCGCCGAGAAGATCTTCCAGACGCGCCCGGTTTTGCGCGGACAGAGCCTGGAACAGATCGGCCATATCGGCCGCATGCAGCGGTTCCGTCAGCTCCCTCAGGCGGCCACGATCTTGGCTTTCGATAGCCGCCAAGGTCTCACGAACGAGTTCGTCCGTGAGACCGTAGAGGCTTTCCAGATCAACGTCGTCCGTTTCGCCGTGTCTGTCACCCAACTCGCCCATTTTTCATGCTCCCGTTGGGTGTCTCCG
>JAPPPC010000184.1 GCA_028817685.1 Rhodospirillaceae bacterium | reverse complement strand
GCGCGTCTTCGAGCAGTTCCTTGCAGCCGGCCACCTCGCAAAAACGTTCGAACGTCGGATCGTTGCCCACCGACAGCACGAAATAGCCATCCGAAGACGGCATGACCTGATAGGGCACGATGTTCGGGTGCAAATTTCCAAGACGAGTCGGATTTTCACCGGTCGCCAGGTAGTTCATGCCCTGATTGGCAAGCCAGGCCACATGTGTGTCCAGCATCGAGATATCGATATGCTGGCCTTCACCGGTCAATTGCTGGTGCCGCACGGCGGCCAGGATCGACATCCCGGCATACATGCCAGCCATCATGTCGGCAATCGACACGCCGACCTTCATCGGTTCGCCTTCGGGCTCGCCAGTCAAACTCATCACGCCGCCCATCGCCTGGATCAACGCATCATAGCCGGGCCGGTCCGCATAGGGGCCGGTGTGTCCGAAGCCCGTGATCGAGCAGTAAATCAGCCGCGGGAACTCCGCGTGCAGCTGTTCGTAGCCCAGCCCGTACTTGTCCAGCGTTCCCGTCTTGAAGTTTTCGGCCAGCACGTCGCTTTCGGCGCTCAGCCGCTTGGCCAGCGCCTGCCCTTCCGGATCGGACAGGTTGAGCGGGATCGACCGCTTGTTGCGGTTCGTACCGGCGAAGTAGGCGCTTTCCGAACTGTCGGCCCCGCTGTCGTCCGGCAGGTAGGGCGGTGCGAAATTGCGCGTGTCGTCGCCGACCTTCGGTCGCTCGATCTTGATCACTTCGGCGCCAAGATCTCCCAGAATCTGCGTGCAGTGAGGCCCCGCAAGAATACGGGTCAGATCGAACACCTTGAGGCCGGATAACGGACCGCTCATACCAAAATTCCTCGAATTGTCTGTACTTCGGGCGCGCCCTTTTTGCCTCCCGGCCCCGACAACGTCAAATTCCTTTTGCGAATCGGGTATAGGGGACCGATGCAATCCTTCGGAGGCCTTTTACGATGAACGCGGTCTTTCTCGGCGCCGTCCTGATCGCATTCGTCGTCGCTGGCTATCGCCAAGTCACCGTGATACCGGCACCGGATGCCGCCGCCCCGATGGATGCGCTTGGCCTTGCCATGATCGATGCCGCAAAGGGGTCGGTGACTTTGGCCATCGGCCTGGTCGGCGTCATGGCCCTGTTCCTCGGATTGATGAAGGTTGCCGAGGCGGGCGGGTTGCTCGCGATCATCGCCAAGACGGTGCGCCCGCTGATGGTCCGGCTGTTTCCCGAGGTCCCGGCCGACCACCCGGCGATGGGCGCGATGATCATGAACATCTCCGCCAACGTTCTGGGCCTCGGCAATGCCGCCACACCTTTCGGCATCCGCGCCATGCAGGAGCTCGATAAGCTGAACCCGCATAAGGGCACGGCGAGCAACGCCATGGTGATGTTCCTGGCGATCAACACGTCATCGGTCACGCTGCTGCCCACGGGTGTGATTGCGCTGCGCGCCTCGGCCGGATCCGCCGACCCGGCGGGCATCCTGCCGACAACTCTGTTCGCGACGATCTGTTCGACGATCGTCGCAATCACCGCGGTCAAGCTGTATCAGCGGTTCACGAAACCGGCAGAGGCCTATGCCAGCGACACCGTGGAGGCGACCGAAGTTTCCGACAGCGAAAGCGATGCGCTGCCACCCGAACCGAGCGCGCCCTATCCGGTTTGGGTGTCCGTGGCCGTCCTCGCGGTCGTCATCGCCCTGATCCCGGTCACGATCCTGTACGGCCGCGATATCGCCCCCTGGATCATCCCGGGACTGATGGTTGCCCTGCTCGGCTTCGGCGCTATCCGGGGCGTCCGCATCTACGAAGTCTTCGTCGAAGGGGCGAAGGACGGCTTCAACGTCGCCCTGCGCATAATCCCCTATCTCGTGGCCATCCTGGTCGCGGTGGCCATGCTGCGCGCAAGCGGGGCGCTGGAGTTGCTGATCACGCCATTAGGCGTGGTCACCTCCATGGTTGGCCTGCCGCCGGAAGCACTTCCAATGGCGCTGCTGCGGCCCTTGTCGGGTTCCGGCGCATACGGGGTCCTGGCGTCGATCATTCAGGATCCGGCGACGGGCCCCGACACCTATGTCGGCTATCTCGTGAGTACGTTCCAAGGCTCGACGGAAACGACGTTCTACGTGCTCGCGGTCTATTTCGGCGCAGTGCAGATCCGCCGCATTCGGCACGCTCTGGCGGCCGCCCTTACCGCAGACATCGCCGGCATCGCCGCCGCCGTCGCCATCACGGCCTATCTGTTCGGCTAGACCGGGACAAATGCATCGTCAAAGCGGGAAACGTTCTTCCAACCAGGGCACCAGCTTGGCCATCAAGGCGTCCAAAGTGGGATTTCCTTCTTCCCCTTCAGCCGCTTCGAAGTAGTGCAGTGCGTCCTCAAAATTCCAATACTGTTTATCGACCGACCGTATGGTGTCGAAGATCAAACGTGAATGGGTGTTCGGATAGACATCCAAATCGCGGCCCGCATTGATCACCACCGCTGGTTCCGTAACGCCGGGTCCGGTTTTGGCGATATCGGCGTTGCTGGACAGTCCCGACCAGGTCGAAAGCCAGCCCTGCGGCGTTACCACCCGCGCGAAGCCGAGGCGCTGAAAATTCATCAAATCCGTGCGCGGGCTCAACAGGGATCCATATCCCCGCGGTGACGGGTCCAGACTGTTATCCGCGTAGTGCAAATTCGCCATCGTGCGATAGACCAGCATCATCGGTTCGAAGGCTTCGCGGCGCCGGATGTCCCGTTGCGCATCGGGCCGCAAACTCGAGAATTCATCGCTTTCGCGGCGCTTGCCCGCCTTCACCACGTCGGCGATCAACGCACGTGCCATGTCGTCGATGCGCCTGACCCGCGCAATCTGAGCCGCGCGGTACCGCGCAACGAATTCCGGTTGGTACCGGCTCCACGCCGGCGGCTCGAGAAATCCGTTTGCCGGGTCGTACATATCCAGCGCCGAGTCGGTGCGAAGCGGGTCACCCTCGTCGATCACGGACGGGTCGATGACTTCATTCATGATCCGGCCCTGCCCGGCATGCGCCGCCATGAACACAATGCCGTCGCCGGCCATCATTTCCGTCCGGTCCAGGAATGACGGTCGGCCATCCGGTAGAAAGGCCAGTCGCTCACCTGGCCCCGTTTTCGCCTGACTTTGATAAAAGGCGAACAGCGACCCGCCACCCGAATTGCCCAGCAGCACGATCTTTTCGACGCCGCGTTGCTTGAGCCAATCCATGTAGGCCGCGATGTCGATCAGCAGCTTCTCGTGCAGACAATCCGCGTCGTTGTTCAGGCTGCGCAGATTGGCACCGAGACAGCCATAGCCCGCATCGAGCAGATCGGGAAAGGTGTGGTGTTCGGAGAAATCGACACGCGGATGGGCTGCGATGACCGCAACGCGCGGCTTCGGCATACGCGCCGACACCCACCAATTGCCATGCAGGCGCGCGCCATCCTGCGCATCGATTGCGACAGGTTCCCCTATGACACCTTCAACAGGCCGCCGAAAGCGAATCTGAGTCCCGCGCCAGTAGGTTTTAGAGAGCAGCCGTAACGCCATACCGGAGCCCTGAGCCGCTAGCGCTGCACCACGGTTCCACGCCGTTGCGGCTTATCGAACCAGGCTGCGAGTGATTGGTTCCGGGCCGGCCGCTCGACGACGGGGCAATGCTGATCGGTGAAATTCCAGGACGTGTTGTTCAGCACCATGCCGCAGCACGCCAGGCGCGGTCCCGCCGATGTCGACAAGCAGATGCAGGATTCCAGCGCGTAGGATTGGCCCTTGTAGCGGCACGTGCAATTCGGGTCTGCCTTGGCTGGCCAGGCGAAGCCGAGCGCACAAACGAGCGCAACGGAAACGATCCAAGACTTTAACGTGCCAGACATGCGGTTCCCCTTCGCGGGGCAATTTCACACCGCAGTGTATGTCGAAATCGTTTGGGCCAGCAAGCGAACAGGCCCGAGCGGTATCTTAACGCGGCGGCGCCTCTACGCCGCCGCGCTTCCCTCAATCCGTCGGATGCGGTCCGTCTAGCGGATGATCTTTCTCATACATGGTGAAAGCTCCTGTTGCGTTGCGAATACACCAGTCCCATCGCAATCTTCGGGCCAACGCGCCCGTTTCGCGAAAAAAATAAACAAAATTTCCTTAATGCATTGATTTAATACTATTATTTATTTTTAACATGGCTCGGCGACCCACATCGCACTTGCGGAATCGCTGCACAATAATTGAGCAAAAAGACAACAATCCACTCAAATTGGGAGAGTAGGCTGGCCTGTCCCAATTTCGGCCGATTCGTGAAAATCCAAATTTTCGGGTTTCAGGCCGCGCAAACACCTTTGCATAGATATGCCTGCAATCCCGCAGATCTCGCCGGATTCCGACGACACCGAATTGTCACCAATCCGTCACTTTGACTCTTGCACCAGAGCTTCGGAAAACTATGATCATTCCTAGGGGGGCCTCGTCCAAGAGGCTGAGATACCGATGGCTCCGCGGCTTGACCAAGGAGCGGCGCGGTGACCCTTTGAACCTGATCCGGATCATGCCGGCGTAGGGAAAGGAAACCAGCTCCCGCAGAGCGCAAACAGAACCAAGCAACGCGGAGCTCTTCCACCCAAATCGGTAACCGGACCGCTAACCAGTTATGGCAGGAGGTCCATTATGCCCTTAGACAATGACGAGATGATCATCTCGACCGGCCCCATTCCCGGCTCGAAGAAGACCTACGTGAACGCCGGCAAGGACGGCACCTTGCGCGTGCCTTTCCGCGAAGTCGCGCTGGAGCCGAGCGCAAACGAAGAGCCGGTTCGCCTGTACGACACGTCCGGCCCCTATACCGCCGATAACGCCGATATCGACGTCTACAAAGGGATCGCGCGCCTCCGCGACGACTGGATCCGCGCCCGCGGCGATGTCGAGGAATATGACGGCCGCGAAATCCGTCCCGAGGACAATCATCGCGGCGTGGGGGACAAGGACGCCTGCCCGGAATTCCCGGTCAAACACCGCCCTTTGCGCGCAAAGAAAGGCGCGACCGTCACGCAGATGCATTACGCCCGACAGGGTATCATCACACCGGAGATGGAGTTCGTTGCCGCGCGGGAGAATCTCGGCCGCTCGGAATTCGTGGGCGACGGCGAAACCTTCGGCGCCAATATCCCTGAAGTGGTCACGCCGGAATTCGTGCGCAAGGAAGTCGCCGAAGGCCGCGCGATCATCCCCAACAATGTGAACCATCCGGAAAGTGAGCCGATGGCGATCGGCCGCAATTTCCTGGTCAAGATCAATGCCAATATCGGCAACTCGGCTGTCTCCTCCTCGGTCTCCGAAGAGGTCGAGAAGATGGTCTGGGCAACCCGCTGGGGTGCGGATACCGTGATGGACTTGTCGACCGGCAAGGATATCCACAACACGCGTGAATGGATCATCCGCAACTCGGCCTCGCCGATCGGCACCGTGCCGATCTATCAGGCGCTGGAGAAGACCGGCGGCATTGCCGAGGACCTGACTTGGGAGCTGTTCCGCGACACGCTCATCGAACAGGCCGAGCAAGGCGTGGACTATTTCACGATCCATGCCGGCGTGCTGCTGCGCTATGTGCCGATGACGGCGAACCGTGTGACCGGCATCGTCAGCCGCGGCGGCTCGATCATGGCGAAATGGTGCCTGGCGCATCACGAGGAAAGCTTCCTCTACACGCATTTCGAGGAAATGTGTGAGTTGATGAAGGAATACGACGTCGCCTTCTCCTTGGGCGACGGGCTGCGGCCGGGCTCACTGGCGGACGCCAATGACGAAGCGCAGTTCGCCGAGTTGGAAACCTTGGGCGAGTTGACCAAGATCGCCTGGAAGCACGACGTTCAGGTCATGATCGAGGGCCCCGGCCACGTGCCGATGCACAAGATCAAAGAGAACATGGACAAGCAGCTCGAGGAGTGCCACGAGGCGCCCTTCTACACGCTTGGCCCGCTCGTCACCGATGCCGCCCCGGGCTACGACCACATCACCAGCGCCATCGGCGCGGCGATGATCGGCTGGTACGGCACGGCGATGCTCTGCTACGTCACGCCGAAAGAGCATCTCGGCCGGCCCGACCGCAAGGACGTGAAGGACGGCGTCATCACCTACAAGATCGCGGCGCACGCGGCCGACCTCGCCAAGGGCCATCCGGGCGCGCGGTTGTGGGACGACGCGGTCAGCCGGGCACGGTTCGACTTCCGCTGGCGCGACCAGTTCCATCTGGCGATGGACCCGGAAACGGCGGAAGATTTCCACGACCAGACCCTGCCGGCGGAAGGCGCGAAGGTGGGGCGGTTCTGCTGCAGGTGCGGGCCGATGTTCTTGTGGATGAAGATGCGG
>JAPPPC010000296.1 GCA_028817685.1 Rhodospirillaceae bacterium | reverse complement strand
TATTTCCAGGCGCAGTCGATGGATGTGGCGATCATCGACGCGGTCTGGAACGGCGTCTGGCAGTCGATGAAGATCGCCGCGTCGGCCGAGGCACATGAAGTCAATGTGGCGCCGCACAATTTCTACGGCCATCTGTCGACGATGATGAACGTGCATTTCGCGGCCGCGGTGCCGAATTTGCGGATCATGGAAATCGACATCGACAGGCTGGACTGGGATGACGAGATCTTCACCAACGCCCCGCCGATCGAGAACGGCTACATGGTCGTCCCCGACACGCCGGGTTGGGGGACGGAACCGAACGAGGAGGCCATCAAGGAACGGCCGGCGAAGGGCGCCGTCGGGCTGGTCAGCTACAAGAACGATTAGCGTTTTAAGCCAAGGGCGCAGACGAAGGCGATGAGGCCGCCGGCGCCCAGGGTCCAAAAGGCGTATCCCCAGGCCATGTTCGCCGGCAGCAGGTCGAGGGTGAGGCCGAAGACGGCCGGCGCCGCGGCGCCGGCGCTCATGCCGAGGATCGAACGCAGGCCCAGGACACGGCCGAGTCTGTCGGCCGGTACGGCATCTGTCATGGCCGACGACAGCACGGCGGAATCGCCGATCGCCACGAAACCGTAGACGGCGGTTACCGCGATCAGCAGCACCATGCTGGCCCCGTCCAACCAGCCGATGGCGAAAGAACAGAGCGTGCCGACCAGCGCGAACCCGATCAGCACGCGCCGCGCGCCGTAGCGGTCGGCCGCGTATCCCGACAGGAAAGACGAGAAAAAGCCGGTCAGGTGGAGCGCCAGGGCCGTCCACAGGCCGAGTTCGATCGGCGACATCGTCCCGCGGCCCAGGATTGCGGCGGCAAGGAAGGCGGGGACCCAGGCCCAGGCGCCCAGCAACTCCCAGGAATGGCCGATATAGCCCAGCATCAGCAGCGTCGCCTGCCGCCTTGGCGCGGGGGCGGCCAGTGTTGCCGCCGCGCCGGCGCCGGTCTCGTCGCGGTCCCGCGCTGCACGCACCGCGAAGATCCCGAAACCCCACCCCGCGATGGTGAAGGCCGCCGTGGCCAGGAAGGCGGCCTCATAGCCGAACCGGTCGATCATCGCGACGGACAGGAAGATCGAGATGACGTAGCCGGCGGACATGCCGGCCAGCACCCAGCCGACGCCGGACGCCTTGCGCGCCGGGTCTGCGTTCGCCGCGACCAGCATGATGGCTGGTGTGTAGGTGCCGCCCTGGGACAGGCCGACGAGGCAGATGAACACCATCGCGGAATCGAAAGATCGTGCGAATAGGGCGAACAGGAGCGCGGCCACCGCCGAAAACGCCATCGCGATATTGAAAACCCGCTTCGCGCCGATCCTGTCGCACAGGGTGGACGCGATCAGCAGCGAAACGGCGAAACCGACGGTAAAGGACGCCTGGACCAGCCCGGCCTGCGCCGCGCTCATCTGCCACTGGGTCAACAACGTGTTCAGACAAGCGGGATAGGTCATGAAGATCGCGGAGGTGCAAATCCGCGCCATGACCAGGGCCGGCAGGTTTACGCCGCGATGCGGGCTCGTCTTGTCAGTTGTCTCTAGCGTCATCGGATCAATGGGAGTGCCGCCGACCCGTCCCGGGCCGCCTGCGCGACACGATCATAGGCTTGTCACCCGATCAACCCGTTTTCAGGGCTTGAAGCAAGCAGTTGTCGACCCGGATATTTGATTCCTTCGTACGGTCATGCAGAATTCTGCGTCAGACGATTGGTTTCATCGTGAAAGGGCGACCGAAATGCAAACGGCTTCTTCCCTAACGTCAGCGACAGATCTCGAGGAACGTTTCGCGGCAACCTTCGGCCCGAACGTCCAAGTCGAACAGCCGCTCGGACCGAGCGGTATGGGCGCAAGGGTTACGGGCGTCGATCTCAGCGTGCCCTTGACCCCCGCCCAGGTCGAGCTTCTTTTGGACACGCTCAGCCAGTGCCGCTTGTTCTCCATCAGCGGCCAGGATCTCGACAGGTTTTCGCTCGATGGATTCGAACGGTTTGCCAACCATTGGGGCGCGCCGGTCGCGCATCCGTCGAACTTCCTGCGCGGCGGCAAGCCTGCGCAGCAGGACGGCGCCAGCGACGGCGCCATTGAGTTCAGGCCCTATGCCGACCGCAAGGTCGCGGCGGCCGATTCCACCTTGCCGGGCCAGGTCGCCTGCATGCCGCACGAGTCGCCCGCGGTTCTGGTGGCCACCAACCTGCTCGGCGAGGGCGATCGCGACAAATCCAGGCTTAAGGACGGCGGAACCTGGCATACCGATATCGAATACGAACCGCTGCCCATCTACGTGTCGATGTTCCTGGTGCATCACGTGCCGGTCGCCCGGGACGCGGCGAACGGGCATTGGGTCGATCGGCCGGTGGCGTCGGGCCCGGAGCCTTATTTCCCCGGTTCCGACGATGATCTGATGGCGCTGCGTAAGAATTTGCCGCTGGACGGCGAGACCTCCTACGCGGATACGGCGGCGGCGTTTGCCGCCCTGCCGGCCGACGAGCAGGCACGGCTGGAGACGGTCCAGGTCCGCCGCCGCCTGAACGAGGGCGATGAAGGCTTTCTGGCGCCGCTGGTGCGCACCGACCCCCGTTCTGGCATCAAATCCCTGCACAGCCCGGTCTGGGCCTCCCGGCCCGGCGTGCGGCCGCCGATCGAGGTCGAGGGCATGACCCCGGAAGAGTCCCGCGAATTCCTCGACCGGCTGGAGAAACACGTCCTGCAGCCGCAGTTCCGCTACGACCATTTGCACAGGCCGGGCGACGTCACGATTTGGAACAACTACATGTCCCTACACACCTCGCCGCCGATCAAAACCGGCATCGACCGGGCGGAGGACGCGCGTCTCCTGTACAGGCTGAGCTGCAAGGGAGAACCGTCGCTGACCCTGCCGCGGCAAGACAACCCGTCTTGGGTTGCCGCCAACATCCCCGGCGAGTACAGCTCGCCGACGTCGATCGTGGGTGTTTAAGGCGCCCCGCTACGTTCGGAACGGCTATTCCGCCGCGACCGCGCCCTTCCTGCCGATCGCGTCTTCCAGAACCGTCAACCGGTGCATGATGCGCGTGTCCGGCCAGTAGTCGGCGACCGCGTAATGCAGGCTGGAGAGATTGTCCCACATCGCGATGGTGCCCTTGCGCCATTGCAGCCGGTACTGGAACTCCGGCTTGGCGCAGTGGCGGGTGAGGAGGGCATGCATCGCCTCGCTCTCATATTTGTTCAGCCCGAGGATCGAGGCGGTGAAGCTTTCCGAAAAATACAGACAACGCTCGCCGGTGACCGGATGTTTGGGCACGAGGGGATGCTGCACGGGCGGGTTCTCGTCTCGTGACTTGATCATCCCTTCGCGGCTGGGGCCGGTCCAGTTACGCGCCTTTTCCGGCGTCGAGTGCAGCTTCATGAAGTCGTAGACCGCGATCTTGTCCTCCAAGGTGGCGCGCAGCGCATCGGACAGCCCGTTCCAGGCCGCCGTCAGCGACACGAAGATCGTGTCGCCGCCCATGGCCGGCGGCGCCTCGGCCTTCAGCATCGAGGCGAATTCCGGCTCGGCCCGGAACATGCCGTCGGCATGGTAGTGGTCGATATAGGGCGGATGTTCGCGGTCGTTGACGATGACGGAGACTTCCGGCGTATCGTCATGCAGCTCGAAAGCGGACCGGTGCTTGATGCGGAGCGGGCCGAAATGCCGCGCGAAGGTGGTTTGCTCCAGCGGCGTGACATCCTGATCGCGGAAGAACACGACCTGATGGTGCATCAGGGCGGTGTGGATCTCCCGGCAAATGGCGTCGGAGACGGGCTGTTTCAGATCGACGCCGCTGATAAAGGCGCCGCAGTTGCGAGAGGCGGGTTCGACGGTGATATGGGCGTAATCCTGCACGCTAAGGTCTCCTGTCATTCCGCGGTCGTTGTCCAGCGTTTCTGCCGGCATGGTCGCTGTCACACGCAACGCCCGGTTACGGCGGTGAAACGTACGTTATTGTGTAGCCTTTCGTGCCGCTTCATCCAAATCCGCTATCGGTTGATCCGCCCGAGCAGATAGGCCGGGATCATCGCGCATATGAAGAAGAACACCAACAACAGGAACCCGTCCTGAAAGCCGAGCGTGCTGGCCTGGGCCTGGATGACTTGGCCGAGGAAATGCAGCGCACCCGGCAGGTGCAGATCGATGGGCAGGCCGGCTTCGGTATAGATGCGGCCGATATCTTTCAGCATCTCTTGCGTTGTGGTGTTCGCCGAACTTTGGGTCGCGGTCAGGGCTTCGCTGTGAACCTGGGGCCGGTTCTGCACGAAGGCGACCCAGGCGGTCAGGCCGAGTGAGCCGCCGAACTGGCGGCAGAAGTTGATCGTGCCGCCGCCGGCGCTGAGCTTGTCCGCCGGCAGTGACGCCAATGCCGTCTTCATGATGAAGGGGTTGGTGAAACTCATCCCGAAGCGGCTGATGATGAAATAGAACATGATCAGCAGGAAGGGCGTGTTCACGTCGGCGCCGGCCATCGGCGCGGTCCCCACGGCAAACAGGAACAGGCCGATCAGAATCCCGATATGGGCCGGTATCCGGTCCGCCAGCTTTCCGGTCAAGGGGAGCGCGATGACGATCAGGATCGAGGACGGGAACATTACCAGGGCGGCGACGATCGGCGTCATACCCTGGATCAACTGCCCAAACACGGGCACGCCATAGCCGGTACCGAAATTGCCGATGCCGAAGACGAACGCGATCAGCGCCGTCATGGCGAATTCCTTGTGACTGAACAGGGAGACATCGATAAGGGTTGGCCGGTCGCGCAATTGCGACCAGATCAGCGCGACGCCGGACCCTATGCCGATGGTAAACAGGCCCAATATGTAGCTGGAGGTCCAACCTTCGGCATTGCCTTCGGTCAGCCCGGTGATCAGGCAATAGACCATGACGACGAGCAGGATGTAGCCGATCCAGTCGAAGGAACTGCGATCGCGGCTCGGTACGGAGGGCATGAACACCCAGCCCATCAAGGCGGAGACGGCGATCACGGGCAGCGGCGCCCAGAAGATGTAGCGCCAATGGAACAGGTCGATGGAAATCCCGCCGACGATCGGACCGACCGCGACAGCCATGAAGACGCCCATCGAATAGATGGCCATGGCGTAGCCGCGCCGTTCAGCCGGGTAGACCTGAAAGGCGACGACCATGACCAGCGGTTGGATGATGCCGGCGGCCATGCCCTGCAAAACACGGCCCAGGACGATCAAATTGAAATCATGACTCACGCCGCCGATAATGCTGCCGACGGTAAAGATCGCCGAGGCGAGCAGGAATCCGCCACGCTGGCCGAATGCGGCAACAATCCACGCGTTCAGCAGCTGGCTCGAGACCATCGCGATATTGAACGCCGAGGTCATCAGCTGCGCCTGGTCGAGGCCGACACCGAAGGCACCCATCACGTCGGGGACCGCGACGTTCACGATGGTGCCCGAGACCACCATGGTGAAGGACGCCCCCATGCCCGCGATCATGACCAGAATCCGGTAGCTCTGGCCGTACCGGGCGAACAGGTCGTCGATCGATTCGGATTTCGTAAAGATGGGGAAACCTAGCTGACGTCGTAAGGCGTCCAAGCTTATCCGCGCGCCGGTCCGTAGAACAAGTCATGCGCGGCCGTTCTCGCCGACCCAAGGTCACCCTATATGTGGGGCGCACACCCCGATTTCACCGCAACATATGGGGAACGAATTGCCCAAAACTTACGGAAATTATTGCCTATTGACGCCCGAATCGGGGGGTGATTCGATGGCCGGATGGTTATTGCCGACACCCTTAGACAGTATGCCGGGCAGATCGTGCGCCCCGTGCTGGGCACGCTGGTCGTCGCCTATATCGCCTTCCATGCGGTTCAAGGCGATCGGGGCTTGTTGGCTTATTTCACTTATAGCCAAGAGGTTAGCCGTGCGACGGTGACCTTGCAGGATGTGCGTCAGACCCGTGAAAAGCTGGCGCACAGGGTTGCATTACTGCGGCCCGAGAGCCGTGATCTCGACCTGTTGGAAGAACGGGCCCGGACGACGCTGGACCTTGTACGGGACGATGAATTCATCGTCTTTCTGCCGCCCGTTTCGGAATAGTCATCCCCCTCCAGCTTGCGAAAAGCAGGTTGGAAAAGTCTTAAAAACAACCTACTTAACCAAATTCTAGTTAATTACTGTTTTTTTATTTTTTAACAGTAACTTAACCCGCTCTTGCCAAACCGTTCCAGGCGGGCTACCTGTGTAATCCGCGAGATGTTTCGAGGGAAGGCGCAGGGATGGCAGTCAAAGCGACGAAATCCAAAAGCAAAAGCGCGTCGAGAGCGGCGAAATCCAACCTCCAAGCCTCCGGCGAGGAACTCCTGCAATATTATCG
>JAPPPC010000533.1 GCA_028817685.1 Rhodospirillaceae bacterium | reverse complement strand
TCTTACCTGCGAGGCCGAGGTCCATACCGGTTCCTTTCGGTTAGTCTGCTGTGCCGCTCGGCCGGTTGGGATAGTCGGGCAGGTCGAACTTGAAAATCCGTTTGGCGTTGAGGCCGAGGATTTTCGCCCGCTGCTCGTCATTCATGTGGCTCATCGTCCGCTCAATCGCGGCGGCCGAATGCGGCCAGGTGCCCTCATGATGCGGGTAGTCGTTCGCCCACAGGAAGTTGTTCCACAGGTCGTACTTCTCCGCCAACAGCAGGCCGGCTTCGTCTTCCTGGAAGCTGGCTGCGCCGTTCGAGCGGAAATAGTCGCTCGGCAGCCCCTGCAGCTTCGGCCGGACCCAGAAATGGTGCTTCTTGTATGCCTCGTCCATTGCGTCGAGCACCCAGGGCACCCAGCCGATACCGGCCTCGATCAGGGCGAACTGTATCTTCGGAAAACGCTCCAACACGCCGGAGGAACAGAGGTTTGCCAACGGTTCGATGGTCGGTGAGAGCGAGTGGGTGACATAGTTGATCACCGCCCCGCCATTGCCCTTCGACGCGCGCGGATCGCGGCCCGTGGAAACGTGGAAGGTGATCGGCAGGCCCGTTTCCTCGATCAGCGCCCACATCGGGTCGAATACCGGCAAATTGTAGTTGTCGTGTTCGACGTCATGGGCGCCCCAGATCGGCTTGCACGGCAGGGTAAGCCCACGGAAACCCAGCGCGGCGACCCGCTCGATTTCCTTCATCGCGCCTTCCAGGTCGCCGGTCGCGATCGCGGCCATCGGCGAAACCGTATTGTTATGGCTGCCGAACTCCTCCCAGGCCCATTCGTTCCAAACCTTGCACTGCGCCATCGCGAAGACCGGATCGGGCGTCGCCCACATGGCGAGGCCCTTGTTGGGGAACATGATCTCGGCATCGATGCCGTCATAGCGGTTGTCTTTGAGCCGATCTTCCAGCTTGGCGCCAGCCTTGCCGCGCACGCCGTCCTCACCAAGCATGCGGAATTCCATCAGGCGCGCCTTGCGGTGACCTTCGGAGACGCGCCACTGCTTGCCGTCCTCGTCGGTAACGACACGGGGCAGGCGGTCGACATATTTCCTGTCGATGCGTTTCGCCCACAGATCGTGCGGCTCGTTGGCGTGCGTGTCAGCGGAGATCATCAGATACTTTTCCGGGTCGTCCCGGTGTGCCGTGCGTTTCCAGCCCTCGGGGCCCGGCGTCTCCGCCCGCCACAGATTTTCTTCGTTGGTTTCGTAGGCAACCTGTTCAGACATCTCGTTCTCTCCCAATCAATCCGCGACTTGCCATTGGACCAGCGCGTAAGGCTGGTCGCCGTCATGCCGCTCTATTACCGCTTTCACTTTGGCGCCGATCGTAACCTCCTGCGCAGGATCGCCCAGCAGATTGCCGATCATGCGCACATTGCCCGCATCGGGCAGTTCGACGAGGACGACAATGTAGGGGCCATGATCCTTCAGCGCGCCATGCACCGGGTGCCAGGGGCGTTCCCAGCTATAAATCGTGCCTTCGCCCGCGACTTCGGTCCATTCCATGTTGAAGGAGTTGCAGTTGTGGCAGATCCATTCCGGGCCCCATTGCCAGGTTCCGCAATCGGCACAGCGCTGGACCATGATCTTGCCGTCCAGAAGCGCGTCCCAATAGGGTTTGTCGAGCCCGTCATTCATCGGAACGGGCGCGGGTAGGCCTTCCGGCAGATAGGTCTCGCTCATAAGGTGGCCTCCGATCCCAGAATATCCGTGCTGACGTGATGGACCATCGGGCCCGCGATGCTGAGCGCGACGTCGGCGCCAGGCACCTGGTTCGGCGAGTCGCCGCGAATCTGGCGTACCGCTTCGATCTGCAGGCCGAGCCCGTGCATGTAACATTCCGCCAGATTGCCGCCGCTGGTGTTGAGCGGCATCTTGCCGCCCGGCGCGGTCAGGTTCTCCAATTGGAAGAACTCGTTGCACTCCTCCGGTTCGCAGAAACCATGCTCGACCACCGCCATCATCACACCGATGGTGAAGTTTTCGTAGCTTTGCACCACATCGACATCTTTCGGGCCGACGCCGGCCATCTCATAGAGGCGCGGTGCCAGGCTGGCGAAACTGGAGGATGGGAAGTTGCTGGCGTTCATGACCGGGGCGCCGCAGCGATGGTCGGATCCTTGCGCTGCCCCCAGGATGTATGCGGGCTTCTGCTTCATATCCTTCGCTTTTTCGGCCGAGACGATAATGACTGCCGCCGCGCCGTCATTCTCCTGACAGCAGTCGAATAGCCGGCAAGGCTCGGCGATCCAGCGGGAGTCGTCGTATTTCTCTTCGGACAAGGGCCGGCCGTACATGACGGCGCGCGGGTTGTTCTGCGCATGGGTGTAGGACGCCATGGAGATGGCCCGAAGCACGCTGTGGTCGACCTTGTTCTCATGCATGAAGCGCATCGCGCGCATCGCATATTTCTGCAAGGGCGACATGACACCATAGGGCGACATGTAGGCCGGGTCGCCGCTCACTGCAGTGACGGGCGGGGCCTTGCCGAAGCGCTGGAACTGGCCCTGTGCCAGTCCGCGAAAGGCGACAACGCAGTCCGCAAGGCCAACGGCAACCGCTGCCGCCGCGTTGCCAACGGCTGCCGCGACACCGCCGCCGCCGCCGCCCCAATTCATGTTGGAATAGCGTAAATCGTTGATGCCGAGGGCCGCGGCAATCCGCGTCGGTTCGTTGCGGTCGTTGCTGTAAGACGCGAACCCGTCGATTTCCTTGGCGTCGATCCCCGCATCCTCGCAGGCGGCGAGGATTGCCTTGAGAACCAGGACGAATTCCGGGTCGGGCGATTGCCCGTGCTTGTAATAGGTCGTCTCGCCGACCCCGACGATGGCGGTCTTGCCACGTAACGTTCGATCACTCATGCCGTTGGCTGCTCCCTTCGATGAGCAGCCAAACTAGCAACCCGACCCCTTGCGCCACAAGGCGCGAGGGGTGGGGCTTAACGGGCTGCGTTGATCGCGAAGAAGATCAACGCAGCGATAATGGCGGAGGCCGGCACGGTGATCAGCCAGGCCGCGACGATAGTCATCAGGTGGCTACGGCGCACCAGCTTGCGTTTCCGGGCCTTGGCCCAGCGCCTTATCTCCTTGTCCGAGGCGGTGGCCGGATCGTCAGGGGGCGGCGAACTCCCGCCCACGGTGACGTCGACCCGACGGTTTGTGATTGCCTCGCGCAAGAAGCCGACGCCGAACACCGCCCCGACGGCGATATGTGTGGAACTGACCGGCAGACCCAAGGTCGAGGCGATAATGACCGTGATCGACGCCGACAAGGCGACACAGAAGGCGCGGACCCGATTCAGTTTGGTGATCTTCTCGCCAACGATCTCGATGATTTTCGGTCCGAATAGCAAAAGCCCGACGGCGATACCGATCGCGCCGATCGCCAGAACCCAGAAGGGCAGCGTGACCTTGGCCGCGACTTCACCTTCCGTCACGGCATTGACGATGGCGGCGAGCGGTCCGACCGCATTGGCCACATCGTTCGACCCGTGCGCGAAAGAGAGCAGCGCCGCAGCACAGATGAGTGGGATCGTGAACAGCGTACCAACCGACCGGCGTCGGTTTTCCAGCGTGTCCGCAACCCGTGCGACAGCCGTACGCACAATGAAGTATGCGATCGCGAAGGCGGCGACGCCGACAATCGTCAGCACCGTGGCATCCGGTTTCCAAATCCGTTTCAGCCCCTTCATGCACAGATAGACCGAAAAGGCGGATGCCATGATGGCGACGAGCACGGGCACCCAGCGTTTCGCAGCGGAAATCTTGTCGTCGCGGTAGAGGATCGCGAATTTGATAAAGGCGAGGAACGCCGCTGCGATAACGCCGCCAAGTACCGGTGAGATGACCCAACTGGCGGCGATCTTCATCATCACGAACCAGTCGACCGCCGCGAAACCGGCGGCGGCGATGCCCGCGCCGATGACCCCGCCGACGATGGAGTGCGTCGTCGAGACAGGGGCCCCCACATAGGTGGCCAGATTGACCCACACCGCTGCCGACAACAGCGCCGCCATCATGGCCCAGATGAAGATCGTCTTATCGGCGAAGGAGTCGGGGCTGACGATGCTCTTCGAGATCGTACTAATGACTTCCCCACCGGCGATCATGGCGCCGGCGGCCTCGAATACCGCGGCGATGCACAAGGCACCGACCAGGGTAAGCGCTTTCGACCCGACCGCCGGTCCGACATTGTTGGCGACGTCGTTCGCGCCGATATTCATCGCCATGTAGGCGCCGATCAGGGCCGCGACGGTAACGATCGAATACACCTCGACACCGCCGGTTTGAAAGTAGGCGAACACCCAGACGGCCAACAGAAAGAGAAAGCCGAACCCCATATTCAGGTAGCGTTGGCTGACCCGCGAGGATGCTTTTTCGAGTTGGACAATCCGCTTCAGGTCTTTATCGACCGTCGTTTTCTTGCTACCCCCGCGAGGGCGTTCCGGTGAGCCTTTGAGAATCGACATCCGCGCTATTCCCTTACAGTCGCAGTGTTGGCCACTATCCCATCTGCGTAGCGTTCGGCACCGACTTAGTCCACAGGGGACGGCAGAATTCTGCAGCTTGTCCGCTATACGTTGAGATAAAAGAGAAATACTTTGAGGTTAACTTCGACATAGCTACCGGTGCTGGTAGTAGAGCCCCGAAACTTGGCGAATCTCCTGGGCTTGAGGAATTTCTCCGGATTGAATGACGCATGGTTCGATTGGCAGCAATTCAGCAATCGGCGGTCCTTCCCTACCGGTTCCGAAAGGACCGGTTGGAATTGCTGTTGGTGACGTCGACGGGGACGAAACGGTGGATCCTGCCGAAAGGGCACATCGAGCCCGGCCTGTCGGCCCGGGAATCGGCTGAATTCGAGGCATTGGAAGAGGCCGGAGTCGTCGGCACGACCGGCCCGCGCAGCATTGGCACCTATCACTATCAAAAACGTCCGGAGAAAGGCGGCGAGCGATGCCGGGTCCGGGTCTTTGCGATGGCCGTCACCCGTGTACTGAAAAGCTATCCGGAGAAGTCAAAGCGAAAGCGAAAATGGATGACGTGTACGAAAGCCTTGCAGGCGATTCAGGAACCCGAATTGCGCGCCTTGATCGAGCAGTTTGCAAGTTCGGTGACCATACCTTCGAGTTAGGTCTGTTTCTTAGAATTGCACCCGCGTTGTCGACGCGCCGTCGACGATCAGGTTCGCACCGCTGATATAGCTTGCTGCCGGGCTGGCGAGGAAGACCACGGCGTTCGCGACTTCCTCCGGCGTACCCAGCCTACCAAAGGGATTGCGCGACACGGCGGCCTCGTAAGCCTCCGGCGCTTCGCGTTTGCGTACGTCCCAAACACCGCCTTCGAAGAAGATTGCACCGGGTGACACGGTGTTGGCGCGGATGCCTTTGGCGCCGAGATTTGTGCTGAGCCCGGACAGGTAGTTGATCAATGCCGCTTTTACGCCGCTATAGGCGCGGACGCCACCCGACGTGTTCACTGCCGCCGTGCTGGCGATGGCGGTAATCGATGCGTCATCGGACTTTTCCATGAACGGCACGGCGGCATCGACTGCCCGAACCGTGCCCAGAATGTCCACTTCCATGCCGACCCGCCAGGCATCCATGCTCGCCTGGCCGGCCAGCGCACTGGCATTGGCGACGAGGATGTCGAGACCGCCAAATGCGTCCGCCGTCTCACCGATCCAGTCCTGCAGACCGCCATCGTCCGTCACATCGACGGCAGCCCCTTGCACGGTTGCGGCAGACCCAGACAGCGCGGCAACGCAATCGTCGACCTGGGCTTTGTCGCGGGCGCAAAAACCGCCATGACAGCCTTCCGCAACAAGCAGATCGACGATCTTACGCCCGATACCCCGCGTGCCGCCGGTTACGATCGCGCGTTTTCCCCCTAAACCCAGGTCCATTCCTACCTCCCTTTGGTGCTGTTTTCGTCAGCCGATAAATTGACCACGCAAGCGGCTGACGAGCGTTGTGATGACGTGACTGATCAGGCGATCTTCTTCCGCCAGCCAGGACAGTCGGTTCTTGAAGACTTCCTGCGGCACGACATAGAGCGTCGTGTCTTGTTTTGCCGTCGCCGTGGCCATGCGCGGTTCGTCGTCCACCAGGGCCATCTCGCCGAATACCTCTCCCCGGCCGAGCGTCGCGATGATCGTTCGCGCGTCCGCGTCGCCGACGGCGATATCGACTTCCCCTGACACGATGACGAACGCCTCGTCGCCTGGTTCAGATTCCCGGAAGATGGTCTCGCCAGCCTTGAATGCCCAGCTGTTCCGGTCTTGCTTCGGTTTCTTGCGTTTCGGTGTCGGTGATGCCTTCTGCTCTTGCGACGGCACCTTTCGGTCGAGAAACCCGTCGAGC
>JAPPPC010000471.1 GCA_028817685.1 Rhodospirillaceae bacterium | reverse complement strand
AGGTAGTGCGGCCCGCCGGCCTTGGGCCCGGTGCCGGACAGCCCCTCGCCGCCAAACGGTTGCACACCGACGACGGCGCCGATCTGGTTGCGGTTGACATAGATGTTGCCGACCCGGGCGCGCCGGCGGATATGCGCGACCGTCGCGTCGATCCGGCTGTGGATTCCCAATGTCAGCCCATAGCCGGCACCGTTAATGGCATCGATCACCACGTCGAGCCGGTCGCGGCTGTAACGCACGACGTGCAGGATGGGGCCGAAAACTTCGCGCTCCAGGGTTTCGATACCTTCGATCTCGAAGGCATGCGGCGGAAAGAAGACGCCCTGTCCCGACATCTCGCGCAGCGGCGTGCGGGCGATCAGCTTGCCATCCCGCACCATCCGGTCGGCATGCGCTTGCCGCACCTCCCGGGCGGCCTCATCGATGACCGGGCCGACATCGGTCTCCAGCAAAGCGGGGTCTCCAACCTGTAATTCCGCCATCGCACCGGCCAGCATTCCGATCATGCGGTCGGCAATTTCCTCCTGCAGATAAAGGACGCGCAGGGCGGAACAGCGCTGCCCGGCGCTGCGGAAGGCGGAATCGACGGCGTCGCGAACGACCTGTTCCGGCAAGGCCGAGGAATCGACGATCATCGCGTTCTGGCCACCGGTCTCGGCAATCAAAGGCACGATCGGGCCCTCGCGCGCTGCCAGGGTCCGGTTGATGGTCTGAGCGGTATCGGTCCCGCCGGTGAAGGCGACACCCGAGATACGCGGATCGGCGGTCAGCGCACCGCCGATCTTCGAGCCTGACCCGGGAAGCAAATGAAGGACATCGCCCGGCACACCCGCTTCGTGCAACAGACCGACGGCCCTGGCGGCAATCAGCGGCGTCTGTTCCGCCGGCTTGGCGATCACCGCATTGCCCGCCGCCAACGCCGCCGCGACCTGTCCCGTAAAGATCGCCAAGGGAAAGTTCCATGGGCTGATGCAGGCAAAGACACCACGGCCCCGCAAGGCGATCTCGTTCATCTCCCCCGTGGGTCCCGGCAGACCCTGCGGCCCCGAAAATTCGAGCCGTGCCCGCGCGGCGTAGTAGCGCAAGAAATCGACCGCCTCGCGTAATTCGGCCACGGCATCATCGACCGTCTTCCCCGCCTCGCGAACGGCGAGCGCCATCAGTGCCGCGCCCTGCGACTCATAAAGGTCGGCCGCACGATCCAGCGCCGTCGCACGCACATCAGCACCCGCCGCATCCCACTCGGGCTGTGCGGCGGTGGCGAGGGAGAGCGCGTGATCGACCTGCTCGACCGTGCTTTGCGTGACGGTTCCGACGACCCGGTCGCGATCGGCGGGATCGGCGACGGGTCCGCCCTCCCCGACCTGGGACTCGCCACCGATCCGCGGAGCGGCGACGGAAGTCGTCGCCAGGCTCTGCACCATCGCCTGGGAGAGCGGCTCCAGTGCCGCGGCGTCGGACAGGTCGACACCCGCCGAATTGCGTCGCGTCGCGCCATACAGCGCCTCTGGCAACGGAATGCGCGGATGCGGCTTCTCGTCGAGCGCGTTCGTCGCGGCGATCGGGTCGGCGACGATATCTTCGACCGGTAACCGCTCGTCGATGATCCGGTTGACGAAGGACGAGTTTGCGCCGTTCTCGAGCAGGCGCCGGACCAGGTAGGGCAGCAGATCCTCGTGGCTGCCGACCGGAGCGTAGACGCGGCATGGCCTGTCCCAGGGCCCGACGATCTGCTCGTAAAGCGGCTCACCCATGCCGTGCAGGCGCTGAAATTCGTAATCCATCGAATTCTTCGACCGCACCAGGATGGACGCGACGGTGTGGGCGTTGTGGGTGGCGAAGGCGGGATAGAAAGCGTCCGGCGCGTCGAGCAGCCGCTGCGCGCAGGCCAGATAGGATATGTCCGTCGACGTCTTGCGGGTGAAGACCGGATAGCCGTCCAGCCCCAGTTCCTGCGCAGTCTTGATCTCCGTATCCCAATAGGCGCCCTTGACGAGCCGCACGAACAGCCGGCGACCCTGGCTACGCGCCAGGTCTGCCAGCCAGTCGATCAAGGGCATCGCACGCTTCTGGTAAGCCTGGACCGCGAGGCCGAAGCCTTCCCAACCCGTCAGCGCCGGGTCACGGAACACCGCCTCTATAACGTCGAGCGAAATGTCGAGGCGGTCGGCCTCCTCGGCATCCACGGTGAAGCCGATACCGTGCGCCTTCGCCATGACAGCGAGCGACTGCAGGCGTGGCGCCAGCTCCGTCATGACCCGGTCCCGCTGCGCGAATTCATAACGCGGGTGCAGGGCCGACAGTTTGACCGAAATGCCTGGCAGCTCGTTCGGGTCGCCACCCTCCCCGCTGCGGCCGATCTTCTCGATCGCGTCGGCGTAAGAGTCGAAGTAGCGGTCCGCATCGGCCATCGTGCGCGCGGCCTCCCCCAACATGTCGTAGGAGAACCGGTACCTGCGCATTTCGTCCTCCTGCGCGCGCGCCAGGGCGTCCTCAATCGTCCGGCCCATGACGAACTGGCGGCCCAGAATGCGCATGCCCTGCGCCAGGGCCTGCCGGATGATCGGTTCGCCGCCGCGGGCCGCGACCCGGCCCAGAAGGTCACCCGGATTGCGCCAATCAAATCCCGTATCGACCGAAACCAGACGCCCGGTCAGCATCAGCGCCCAGGTCGAGGCGTTCACGAACAGCGACGAGGACGCGCCGAGATGACGCTCCCACTGCGCGCCGCCGATCTTGTCCTTGATCAACTCGTCGCGGGTATCGGCGTCCGGAATGCGCAGCAAGGCTTCGGCGAGGCACATCAACACCACGCCCTCTTCGCTGGACAGCTCATACTGGTTGAGAAACGCGTCGATACCGCCGGTGCCCATATCGCTCGCGCGCACCGCGACGACCAAGTCCTGCGCCAGTTCTTGAACCCGGACCGCCTGGTCCTGCGGCAATTGCGCCTGCGCCAGGCAGGCAGCGACACAGGCTTCCTCGTCCATCCGGTACGTTGCCGCGATCGCGGCGCGGCGCGCGTCGGGAACCGGAAGCGGCTTTCGAAACAGCATAAATCAACTCTATACGCCTCGCGTTCCGAGACAAGCCCGCAGGCAGGTATTACAGTGCGCGGGTTCATTCGACACCCGGAGCGGCCATGTGCGGCATAGCCGGATTTCTCGATCTCAAGCGTCAGACCGATGCCCAATCGCTCGCATCGCAAGCCGAAGCGATGGGCGGCGCCCAAATCCACCGCGGCCCGGATAGCGGCGGCGTTTGGACGGACGAAGCGGCCGGTATAGCGCTCTCGTTCCGGCGGCTGGCCATCATCGATCTGTCGCCTGCGGGCGATCAGCCCATGGTCTCCGCGAGCGGCCGACACGTCCTGATCTTCAACGGAGAAATCTATAATTTCAAGGAACTACGCGCCGATCTCGAGGCAGCCGGCCATCGTTTTCGGGGAGATTCCGATACCGAGGCGATGCTTGAAGGCTTCGCGGCCTGGGGCATCGAGGCCACGGTCGCCCGGCTCATCGGCATGTTCGCCTTCGCCCTGTGGGACCGCGAGGAACGCCGGCTTTGGCTCGGCCGCGACCGGTTGGGAATCAAGCCGCTCTATTATGGTGAACGGGACGGGCTGTTCCTGTTCGGTTCCGAACTGAAGGCGCTGCGGGCGAAGGACGGCTGGACGCCGCGAATCGACCGCGATGCGCTGGCGGCCTTCACGCGATTCAACCACGTTCCGACACCGCTCAGCATCTACGAGGGTATCCGGAAACTGCCGCCCGCGACCCTGCTGTCCTACCGGCCGGGCGAGGCACCGGCCCTGATCCGCTACTGGGATATGGAGCGCGTGGCGACGCAGACGCGCCGCGACATCCCCGATGAAGAGGCCATCGCGGAAGCGGAGACGTTGCTGACCGACGCGGTCAGCCGGCGCATGGTCGCGGACGTGCCGCTCGGCGCGCTGCTCTCCGGCGGCATCGACTCGGCGACGGTCGTCGCGCTCATGCAGAAGTCGAGCACGCAGCCAGTGCGCACCTTCACCATCGGTTTCGCGGAAGGCGGTTTCGACGAAGCCGCCCATGCGCGCGCCGTCGCCGATTATCTCGGCACCGATCATACCGAGATCGCCATGTCGCCGGATCATGCCCGCACCGTGATCCCGCGCCTGGCGAATTGGTACGATGAACCCTTCGCGGATTCTTCCGCCCTGCCAACGCGGTTGGTCTGTGAGCTGGCACAGCGCGACGTCACCGTGGCCCTGTCCGGCGATGGCGGCGACGAGACCTTCCTCGGCTACAACCGCTATCGCGCCGCGGACGCGCTGTGGCAGCGCATGCAGCGCACCCCGGCCCCGTTGCGGCAGCTCGCCTCGTGCGTGCTCGGCGGCGTCCCCACGGGCGTCTGGGACGGGTTGGCGCGCCTGCTGCCGCAAGCACGGCGCCCCAGCCTCGCCGGCGACAAAGCCCATAAGCTGGCGGAAAGCCTGCGGCAGGCCGACGCCGATGGCATCTACTGGAATCTCGTAAGCCACTGGAAGACACCGATCGTGCAGGACGGGCGCCATGACGACCGCCTCTCATCAGACGCGATCACCGATTTCGGCGAACGCATGGCGTATTACGACACGATGTCCTACCTCCCCGACGACATCCTGGCGAAGGTCGACCGGGCCAGCATGTCGGTGAGCCTGGAAGCCCGCGTGCCGCTGATCGATCATCGCCTGCTGGAGTTTGCCTGGTCGTTGCCGAAGCGCCTGCGGCTGCGCGACGGACAGAGCAAGTGGTTGTTGCGGCAGGTGCTGTACCGGCACGTCCCCCCGTCGATCGTCGACCGGCCGAAAAGCGGATTCGCGGTGCCGATCGCCGCCTGGCTACGCGGCCCCTTGCGCGAATGGGCGGAAAACCTGCTCGACGAACAGCGCCTGCGCGAAGAGGGCTGGTTCGACCCGGCCCCGGTCCGCCGTGCCTGGACGGCGCATCTTGCCGGCCGCGGCAATCACTGGGAGGCGCTCTGGGGCGTCTGCGTGGCGCAGGCCTGGCGCGAGCGCTGGGCCGACGGCGTCGAAACATGAGCCTTGCCGGCCGCAAGATCGTCTATCTGGTCAGCGAGGATTGGTATTTCTGTTCGCACCGCCTGCCCATCGCACGGGCGGCGCGGGACGCCGGCGCCGAGGTCGTGGTCGCCACCCGTGTCCGCGAGCACGGCGCCCGGATCGAAGCGGAAGGATTCCGGCTCGTGCCACTCGAACTGTCGCGCAGCGGCCGCAATCCCATCCACGACCTTGCGACCCTTGTCGACCTGATCCGCCTCTACCGGCGAGAGCGACCGGACATCACCCATCATGTCGCGTTGAAACCGGCGCTGTACGGGTCGATCGCCGCTTGGCTAACGGGCACCCCCATGATGGTCAACGCCTTCGCCGGAATGGGCTTCGTGTTCATTTCGGACGGGCTGTTCGCCCGCGCCGTACGGCACTTCGTCCGCGCTTCCTTCCGCTTCCTGCTCAACCGGCCGAACAGCCGGGTGATCGTCCAGAACCCGGACGATTTCGCGCTGTTCGCCGAAACCATCGGCGTCGCGCCGGGCCGTATCACGATAATCCGCGGGTCCGGTGTCGATACCGAACACTATCGCCCGACACCGGAGCCAGACGGCGTGCCGGTCGCCGTTTGCGTCTCGCGCATGCTGTGGGACAAGGGGATCGGGGAGCTGGTCGAGGCTGCCCGCCTGTTGCGCGACCGGGGCACGGCGCTCCGCATCCGTCTGGTGGGACCCCGCGACGACAACCCCGCCGCCATTCCCGCGGAGACCCTCGCCGCCTGGTCGCAGGAAGGGATCGTCGAGGTCGCGGGCGCGAGCGACGACATCGCCGGAGAATACGCCCGCGCGCATATCGCGGTCCTGCCCTCCTATCGCGAAGGGCTGCCGAAATCGCTGCTCGAGGCCGCGGCCGCGGGTCTGCCGATGGTAGCGACCGACGTCCCCGGATGCCGCGAGGTCTGCCGGCACGACGAGACCGGGCTGCTGGTCCCACTCAAAAGCAGCGCGCCGTTGGCCGACGCGCTGCAGACCTTGGCCGAGGATGCATCACTGCGCGCACGCTATGGCGCGGCGGCGCGCGCGCTGACGGAAACCGCATTTGCCGAACCCATCATCGTTTCGCAAACTATGGGACTCTACGAATCCGCGCCGTCGCCTTAGGGGACAGCAACCGAGGAGGAAAACATGTCGGACCTTGCGGAACGCCTGTGCCGCGCCCGGCTCGATGGAGGGACGGTTCCGATCGAGCCCGCCGCAATCGGCGAGGATCTGGATGCCGCCTACGCGCTGCAGCAAGAAGTCCTGAAGCGCATCGGCGATCCGTCGGATAGCTGGAAAGTCGGCTCGACCAGCGCGGAAGCGCAGGCGGCGCTCGGCACGACGGAAC
>JAPPPC010000294.1 GCA_028817685.1 Rhodospirillaceae bacterium | reverse complement strand
TTCGCGATGCCTCGGAGAGTTTGGGGATCACCGAGTCGGCTATCAGCCATCAGGTCAAGCGGCTCGAAGCCTTCCTGCATGTGGCGCTGATCGACCGCTCCGGCGCGCGCGCCACCCTAACCGATACCGGCCGGCGCTATCTGGAACAGATCGAGCCGGGGTTGCTGCAGATCCAGGCGGCGACCGAGGCGATCCTGCCGGCCACGGGACGCAGCGTCGTGCGCCTGACTCTGCCACCCTCCCTCGCCGCGACCTGGCTGATCCCGCGGCTCGGCGCCTTCGAACGGGCACAGCCCGATATCGACCTCCAGCTCATCACCTCGACCCGGGCCGTCGATCTGCGCCGCGACCAGGTGGATCTGGCCATTCGGCACGGGAAAGGCGCCTGGCCGGGGCTCGACGCGCTGTTCCTGATGGCGGAAACCGCGATGCCGGTCTGCGCACCGGGCTATATCGACCCGCCCGAGGGCGGCCCCACGGCGGACATGTTCCGTGATCTCCGGCTGATCGTCAGCGCGAACTTCCCCGGCGAGTGGGAAGAATGGGCGCGGGCGCATGGTATCGAAACGCCGTCGCTCGGCGGCTCCATCACCATGGAGGCCCAGGAGCAGGCCCTGCAACTGGCCGAAAACGGCCATGGTCTGGCCATGGGGCGGCGTCCCCTGGTCGATGATTGGCTGAACAGCGGCCGGCTCGTCGCCCCCTTCGGCACGGCGGACCCGACCGGCGCCGCCTATTACCTCTGCAAGCCCGCCGGTCTGCCGCTGACGGCGGCGGCCCGCCACGCGGAACGCTGGCTCACCGGCACGGCGGAAAGCTGGCGCGACGCCACTTGAATTAAATTCAAGTAACCTTGAAGCGAACTGGCTGGAATTCGGCCGCCGACTGGCCCATTTTCCGGATCAAGGAACGGGCGCGCCACCCCGCCGCCCTCGAAAGATGGAAAAGGACCATGAACCAGATCAACGCCACGACCCCGCAAATTGCCGAAGCCCCGCAATCCAAAACCACCGTGCAGGGCGAGTTGTGCTTCATCGTGCCGCAGGACGAGAAACCGAGCTTCAACAGCTCCCGCATCACCGGCGGCGTGCCCGAAGTCTTTTTCGAAACCGAACAGCACAAGATGCCGATCCGTGACATGCGCCTGATCGCGGACGATCTGGATATCGACCGCGAAGGGTTCGAACTGATGCGGCATGCGACCCAAGTCGCCGACCTGTATGACGACGACGCGGTCGAAAGCGTATACAACCCGGAAATCGAAGCGCTGCTGAAAGCGCGTTTCGGCGCCAGCAAGGTTGTCGTGTTCGACGTGACCCGCCGCTCGGACGGCGGCAATGGCGCCGCGAACCCGGACGGGCTGCGCGGCCCCGCAAGGCGCGTCCATGCCGACTACACCGAGAAAAGCGGTCCGCAGCGCACCAAGGACATCCTCGGCGAGGCCGAAGCCGAACGGCTGTTCACGTCCGGCGCCCGGGTCATCCAGGTCAATGTCTGGCGTCCCATCAAAGGGCCGGTGCAGCGCGCGCCGCTGGCCGTCGTGGATTCATCCAGCTTGCGGGACGATGATCTGGTCGCCACCGACCAGGTCTTCCCGGACCGGGTCGGCGAGATCTACCATTTGGCGCATTCGCCGCAGCAGCGCTGGTACTTCGCCCCGGAAATGCAGGCCGACGAGGTGCTGTTGCTGAAGGGCTGGGACAGCCTGGATGACGGTCGCACCCGGTTCAACGCGCACGGCGCCTTTGAACTGGACGATACGGACGAGACCACGCCGCCGCGCGAAAGCATCGAGCTGCGCACGCTGGTCATCATCGAATAACCGTTCTCCCAAACGGAAAGCCTCGGGGCGGCGCGCAGTGGCGGGCCGCCCCTTTTCTATGCGGCGTCCGAAACCGCCTGCGCCATCTCGCCCATGGTGAAGTAGAGGAAATCGACCTCGGGCCGGTTCTCGACCCGCGCGGTCGCGCCCCAATTGCCGCCTTCCGACAGGCGTTGCCGGTCGATCCAGGCGCAATCCAAGCCCGCATTCTTCGCCGGCACATGGTCGTGAAACAGGCTTTGCGCCGTGTGCAGGATGTCACCGGGTGCGATGCCGTGATCGCGTGCCAGCGCATTGAGCATGTAGGTGAAATTGCCGGGGTTGGGCTTGTAGGAGCCGACATCCTGCGCGGTGTAGATGGCGTCGAACGTCACGCCCAGCTTGCGGTTCGAGGCCGCGAAGCCCTCCCGGCTCACATTCGACAGGATCACCAGCTTGAAGTGGTTCTTCAGCACGCGCAGCGCGTCGGCCGTGTCGGGAAAGGCCGGCCAGTGCGGCAGGGACGCACCGAACGCCCGGTCCAACCCGTCGTCCGTTTTCAGGCCGAAGCGTTTCGCCAGACTGGCGTGCACCCGGGTGAGCAGCTGGTCGTAGACCATGTCCGGCGTTTCGGCCTGTTGCGCGCTCTCCGTCTCGGCGAACGCCACCAGCCCGGCCTCCCGGGTGATCTCCGTGCAGCCATTGCGGTGCAGCAGCGGCTGCAGCGCATCCCAGATGCCGCTTTCCCAATCGATCAGGGTGCCGTAGCAGTCGAATGTCAGAGCCGAATAGTCTGTCAGCGCGCGGGCCATGTCCGTCATCTCCTCCAATTAAGCGCCCAAAGTGTGCCGAAGGACAGCCGGTCCTGTCTTGACCCAAACTCCGGAAGTTTAGGCCGATCCTGCCCGGACCCGCCGGTAGGCGGCCGGCGTCTCGCCCCAATGCCGGCGAAAGGCGCGCGAGAAGGCGCTTTGATCGCCATAGCCGACGCGGTGTGCGATCTCCGCGATCGGCATCCGCGTGTCCGTCAAGTAGAGCGCCGCCCGCGCCATCCGCTGCTGCACCACGAAACGCAGCGGCGAGGTTTGCAGCCGTTCTTCGAACAAGGCGTAAAGCTGGCTTTCGCTCACGCCGACCGCGCGCGCGATCCCCTGGATCGTCAACGGCTCGGCAAAGCGCGCCTCGATCAGGGCGACCGCCTTCGCCAACGGACCGCTTTCGATCTCAGGGGACAGCCCGATCGCGCTTCCCAGGGCGTCGACCAGGATCGACCCCGCCACCTCGGCCCGGACGCCGCCGCCATTCAGGACCCGGTTGTCCCGCATGACCGTGTCGCAGAAGCCGCGCAAGGACGCGTCGAACCGGACGAAGGGTTTATCCCCCGTTGCGAACCAGAAACGGCGCTCTTCGGCCGACGCGGGGATATCGACCACCAGAAAGGCGTTGTCGGACGATCCGGCGAAACCGTGTGCCAGCCCCGCCGGCACCGCCGCGGCGTGCAGATCGCTGACCGCCCCTTCCCGGTCATCCACCACCATCGACAGCGTGCCGCGGATCGGCAACACGATCTGATGATGGTCGTGATCGTGGAAGGCGGCCAACGGATCGTACTGCCGCACTTCGAAGCGTGTTCCCTGCAAACCCATTTTCAGCCCCCGGGCTCATAACCTCAAAGCCTCAATATCGGGTTCCAGGGCCGGAAGTCCAATGGCATTTACACTGCTTTGGGGACACTGGACCGGCATCCGTGCTAAACGCGGACGATGTTCGGGAAACAAGCCAACAAAGCGGCCCTGATGGTCGTTGCGATCGGGTTCGTCGTCATGTTCGTCAGCGGCGGTTCCCGCCATGCGATCGGCCTGGTCCTCAAACCCATGGCCGAAGGGTTCGGATGGGAACGCAGCGACCTGGGCGGCGCGGTCGCCCTGTTCCTCGTGATCACCGCACTGTGCATGTATTTCTCCGGCTATCTCGCCGACAGGATTTCGGTCCGCGCCGTCCTCGGCGGCGGCTTTCTGGTCAGCGCATTCGGCATCGGCCTGATGGCGCTGGTGAGCGAACCGTGGCACGCCTACCTGCTATACGGCGTCGCCTTCGCGGCGGGGAACGGCGTGGCGTCGGTCATTCCGATCGGCGTCATGGTCTCCCGGCAGTTCCCGGACAAGGTCGGTACCGCCAATTCCGTGGCGATTTCCGGCATGGGGCTGGGTCAGTTGATGATCATCTCGGCGCTGACCGGCGTGCTCATCGCGACGGGTTGGGACTCCGTCTTCCTGTGGCTCGGCCTGATCAATCTGCTGATGGTGCCGGTTATCCTTTGGCTGATCCGCGAAAAGCCCTCGGCATCGGGCCAACAATCCGGTCTTGCCGGCGAGGGGCTGAGTCTTCGGGAGGCGATGAAGACCCGTCATTTTTGGCTGCTGACCGGCATGTACGCCTTTTGCGGCTTTCACGACTTCTTCGCCTCGACCCATGTGGTCGCCTTCGCCCTCGATCAGGGGGTCTCACCGCTGCTGGCAGGCAACTTGCTGGCCTTCATGGGGTTGGCCGGCCTGATTGGCGTGATCTCGGCGGGCGCCTGGAGCGACCGGTTCGGCCCCGTCAGCGCAACGCTGATCTGTCATACCGTCCGCGTTGCGGTCTTCGCGCTGATCCTGCTCAACAAGGACACGCTCTCCGTCATCGCTTTCGCGCTGATCTTCGGTTTCACCTTCTGGATCACCGCACCGCTGGCGGTCGTCTTCGTCCGCAACGCGTTCGGCGCACGCCATGTCGGCACGATCAGCGGACTGATCACCTGCATCCATCACATGTGCGGCGGTCTGGGCGCCTGGCTGGGCGCGGCAAGCTATGACAGCACCGGCAAATACGACATCGCCTTCATCGTCATGCTGGTCACGGCCATCGCGGCCGTCCTGCTGACGGTCAGCCTACGCTCCGGCGACAGGCAGCCAACTACGGTTAGTTAAACGCGGCGATCCCGGTCATCGCGCGGCCGAGGATCAGGGTGTGGATGTCATGCGTCCCTTCCAGGGTGTTGATGACCTCCATATTCACCATGTGGCGAATGACGTGATATTCGTCCGCGATCCCGTTCGCACCATGCATGTCGCGGCAGACGCGGGCGATATCGAGCGCCTTGCCGGTGCAGTTGCGTTTGACCAGGCTGATCATTTCCGGCGTCACCTGGCCCTCATCGCGCAACCGGCTGATGCGCAGGCAGGCCTGCAGGCCCAGCGCGATCTCGGTCTGCATCTCGACCAGCTTCTTTTGCACCAGCTGGTTCGCGGCCAGCGGACGGCCGAACTGTTCGCGCTCGACGACATAGTCGCGGGTCTTGAACCAGCAATCCTCCGCCGCGCCCATGGCGCCCCAGCAGATGCCGAAGCGCGCGTTCGACAGGGCCGACAGGGGGCCGCGCATCGAGGTCACGCCGGGCAGCTTGTTCTCTTCCGGGCAGAACACCTCATCCATGTAGATGAAGCCGGTCGAAGACGCGCGGCCCGCCATCTTGCCCTCGATCTTCGGCATGTCGAGGCCTTCGCTGCCGCGTTCCAGCAGATAGCCGCCGACCTGGCCTTCCTCGTTCTTGGCCCAGACCAGCGCGACATGCGCGAGCGGCGAATTGGTGATCCATTGTTTCGTGCCGGTCAGCTTGTAGCCGCCATCGACCTTCTTCGCCCGCGTCTCCATCGCCCCCGCGTCGGAGCCGTGGCTCGGCTCGGTCAGCCCCATGCAGCCGATAATATCGCCGTCGCGCATGCCGGGTAGGTAGCGTTCCTTCTGCTCGTCGGAGCCATACATGTGGATCGGCGCCATGACGAGGCCCGACTGCACACCCATCGCCGAGCGGAAGCAGGTATCGACCCGCTCCATTTCGCGCGCGATCAGCCCATAAGACACGTTGGAAATGCCGGCGCAGCCATAGTCGGGCAGGGTCGCGCCCAGGAAGCCGAGCTTGCCCATCTCCTTCATGATTTCCGGATCGAAAGTTTCGGTCCGGTTCCATTCCAAGATCAGCGGCGCCAGCTCGCCCTGCGCGAACTCGTTCGCCGCGTCGCGGATCTGGCGTTCCTCTTCGGAAAGCTGGTCTTCCAGCAAGAGCGGATCTTCCCAGGCGAAACTGGCCATGGCTGCCTCATCTATTTCTGCCGCGCGCATGCGGCTTTCGTTTCAACAAGTTAGACGGCAAGGGCCGGAACACTGTCCCGGCCCTCCCCTATTCTACGATCAGCCGGTCCGGCTGGATCGGTTTAACCGTCCATTCGCTCCAGAACGACCGCGGTGCCTTGACCGACACCGACGCAGAGCGTCGCCAGCGCGTACTTGCCACCGGTCTTCTCCAACTGGCGCGCGGCCGTCAGGAAAATGCGGGGGCCGGAGGCGCCGAGCGGGTGGCCGAGCGCGATCGCGCCGCCATTCATATTGACGCGGCTGTCGTCGAACGACTGGCCGAGACCCTTGAGGCAGGACAGAACCTGCGCCGCGAAGGCTTCGTTGATCTCGATGACGTCCATGTCGTCGATCGTCAGGCCGGCGCGCTCCAGCGCCGTTTCCGCCGCCGGCCCCGGGCCGCTGCCCATGATGCGCGGCGGAGCGCCGGGGGCCGCGGAGGCCAGGATCTT
>JAPPPC010000095.1:5343-6428 GCA_028817685.1 Rhodospirillaceae bacterium | reverse complement strand
TGCACCAGCAGGCCGTGATGCACGGTACAATCTCCGGGCGCCATCTCGAATTGCGCGAAGCGCAGCGATTCCCGCATCGCCTCGACATCCGGCACCGGCGCGAAGTCGGTCTGGTATCTGTCGTCGCCGGCGAAGGCCGGCGGATGATAGCGTTCGCCCCATTTGTGCGAGCCGACCACATATTCGACCGCGCCCGAGTCCGCATCCACCGGATCGAGCGCCAGCCAGAGCGTGCAAACCTGCCGTCCGTCGACCGGCCAGAACGGCATATCGTTGTGCCAGGGTGTCGGCTCCTCGGTGCCGGGCTCCTTGATCAGCAACTGGTCGAAGAAGATATTCGCCTTGCGCGACTGCATAACCGTGCCGGCGATCTGTGCCGCCGGCGATTGGAAAACGAAGTCCCTGAAGCCGTCATTGCGCGTCCACATGAACGTATCGAAGAAGAACCGCCCGGGTTTGTCTTCCGCTTCGAGTTCCATATGCAAGGGGCCGGGGGCGGCCATGTCCTCGTCGACCAGCCGGGCGAGACGGTCGAGCCAATCGCGGTCGAACATCTCTCTCAGCAAGACGATGCCGTCTCGCTCGAACGTCTCGATTTCGGCGGCACTGATCGCCCGTGTGAGTGATGTGTTCAACTCGGCCTCCGCGGTCAGTCGCCCGTTGGCGAGAGAATACCCAGCATGTGCTCGATATGGTCGGAAACCCGGATATTCAAATCGGTGTAGCGGGCGGCGAGGCCAACGCCGTCGACGCGGACCGTCTCCGCCCAGGCGCTAAACTCGAAATCGTCCTCGTCGCTCATCGGCAGGACGAAGCGGAAGGTGAAGGGCTGGCCGGTGCGCAGCGACCCGGTATAGGGCCCGATCATCAAGCCATGGCGGCTCCAATTGATGACGTTGAATCTTTCACCATGGATGTAGATCATCGCGCGACCGATCGGAATCCGGTCTTCGGCCCGCTTCCCACGCCCGGAGACGGCCATCAGGCTTTCCTCCATTTCCATTGCGCCTCGGTCGACCGAAGCAGTCGCCGACGCGTCATAGTCGGCGGGGGACGAGCCGACGGCGGTGAGGTTGAGCGGGGGG